>CAZPDU010000001.1:0-7041 GCA_964585405.1 uncultured Thermodesulfobacteriaceae bacterium
TATATCCCGGACCCGTGCATTGAGTCTCCAACGAGACCAACGGTTTGCGGCCAGGCGCTTTTTTAAGGACGCATAATCCCATTTCTTGTCAAGAAAAAAATGGCTTCCATTCCCTAGAGATGAGGGAAGTATCGCAGCTACTCTCTTGATCGGTGAATTCATCTACCCTCTCTCATATCCCCCGCTCGACGATTCGAGCACTCCGCTACTTCCTGTTTTATTAAAAATGCCACATTCCCTCTGGATGATTTTTTTAAGTGCCAGGGTCAGATCCGAATAATCGCTATCGGCAAACGCAATAAAGCGTGGGTAAAATTTATGGCTCTTTATAATGGTTTCCCTGTCAGCGTCAGGAATTATCAGGGCAACGGGCAGATCGTGCATTTGGTCCCTTAATAAAATGGCATGGTTCAGAATGTCTTGATCGGCTACTATGAAAGTCATCAAAACAGATATTGCGCTCGGGTGCTGCCTGCCTCGCACCTCTGCCAATTGCTCATCTTTGACGGTACTATCTATTAAATTCTCTTTATCCATAAATATATCATCGGTTTTTAAAAAAAAATCTTAACCAAATTCGCCAAATTTTCCTGGGCGGGGCGATTTTAGGCCGAAATCAGCTTATTTGCTTCTATAAGTGGCTGTTTTTTTTCATAGTGTTTTCGGGAAAGCAAATGTAGTGACCCATAGATATATTTTCTGTTGACCTGATCCCAAAAACCTGCTACAAGCAGGTCATGTACCTCAAAAAAGTCAGGAAGCAAAACAAACGCTCCAAGAAGGTTTACGAGTATCTCCACCTCGTCGAAAACATCCGTACAGAAAAGGGACCACGGCAGCGGCTTATCCTTAACCTGGGTACTGTGAATATTGCCGAGGAGCATCACAAGGAACTGGCCAATTGTATCGAGGGCATGCTCTCAGGCCAGCAGCAGCTCTTCAGCTCTGACCGCAAGATCGAGAAATACGCCCGGGATGCGGTTCGGCGAATTCTTGAGAAGACCTCTCGTGATCAGGCCTTGGCAAGTTCAAAAGATGCGGGCATCCCGGGCATTTCTTCTCAGTATCACATGGTGGATGTCGCGTCATTTGAAGCGGCTGAACCGAGGTCTATCGGTCCTGAATACGTATGCCACGAAATGTGGAGGCGTCTGGGCATTGATGAGCTTCTGCTGTCTAACGGAGTTTCTCGCCGGCAACTCCCTTTGCTCGAGGCTGTTGTCATTGGCCGGCTGGTGGCCCCCGGCTCTGAACGCTGCACGCGGCAATGGGCCGAAAGCCGATCAGCTGTGTATGAATTGGCTGGGACTCCACTCCGACGCTCCCTTAACTCCTTTTATCGAGCTTCGGACACCCTATTCAAGTGCAAGGAGGTGCTGGAGACCCATCTGGCTCAATGCGAAGCGGAGATATTTTCACTGCCGGAATGTATGTGTTTCTTCGATCTGACGAACACTTACCTGGAGGGTCGAGCGGCCAAGAATCCGAAGGCTAAAAGGGGGCATTCCAAGGAAAAACGTTCCGACTGCAAACTGCTTACCCTGGCGTTGATCATCGATGAACAGGGGTTTGCCAAATACAGCCATCTCTATCCAGGCAATCAGTATGAGCCTAAAACACTATCTCAGATGATCGAATTGCTGGTCGCGGCCCGTCCCAACCTGTCAAAGCATCGCACGGTTATTATGGATGCCGGGATCGCGACCGAGGAAACTATTCAATATCTCAAAGACAACCGATTCCACTATGTTGTCGTCAACCGCGGCAAGGCTGAATTCACGTCAGCGGATACGGAAAACATGGAGGTCATTGCCGAGGATACAGAGCGGAATTTCAAAGTGGAAATCGCGCGACGTGAGAAGGACAAAGAAACGTGGCTGCTCTGCCGCAGCACCGGCAGACTGGAAAAAGACACGGGAATTCGTCATCGCCAGGAAGATATCTTTCTGGAGCGACTGGCATATTTCCAGACCGGGCTGACCATGAAGAACCGTACAAAGAAGTATACAAAGATCATGGAAATCATCGGACGGTTACGGGAAAAAAATCCCCGCGCATCCAAGCTTTACGATGTGACGGTAGTTCCGGACAAGAACCCAGAGCCTGAAAAAGCTAATGCCACTGACATTGTATGGAAGAAGCGGAAACAATATGATGACAATACCGGCCTCGAGGGATGCTATGTGCTTCGGACCGATCGGACTGACTTCACGGATCAGGAGATCTGGAAGACCTATGTGATGTTGACCCACATCGAGAAGGCGTTCAGGGGCCTGAAATCATCCCTGGGACTTCGTCCGAACTTCCACCAGCTCGAAGGGCGGGCGGATGCCCATATGTTTATCTCGGTGCTTGCCTATCATATTCTCCACACCATCGAATACCAGTTGCGATCTCACGGGGACAACCGCTCCTGGGATACCATTCGGGAGACGCTTTCGACCCACCAGCGCCTGACCATTGAATATACCGTCAAAGAAAAGGAGTCGATCCAACGACACCATTTGAGGCTATGTAGCAGACCCGAAATGGAGCATCAAATGATCTACCACAGGCTGGGGCTGTCCGATCCGCCCCTGCCCAGAAAGTCTATCATCGTAAAATAAGTAGTGACCATAAACACGCCCAAAGCCCCGCCAAATATGCACGCGCAAATTTTTTTTGGCGAACTTGGGTTAAAAAGGCAGGCTCATGGCTTGGGGATATGGAGTATTTCAGACTCCGGCTGTATTGTCTTCGTACATAGATGTACGTATTAACCGGATGGACGGAAAGACATGAATATTTTTGGTGATCAAAACTTTTTATACAGATGCAACGTCAAATTTTCTATTTTAGACAATAGTGACAGAGTTTTCAGACTTTTTTGTCGAAAAGTATACCTATCATCTCATCAATTTTGGCAGCCAGGTCCAGTATTTGCTCCGGAGGAATCTGTCTTATAAGTTTTCCGGTTTCCTGTTCGGTCACATTCACCATGGTCCGCCCTGTTTCCTCATGCATTGAAAATTGAAGATTTATGTCATGCATTATATGTATGTTTTGCTGTATCTGATTCAATAAGGATGATGAGACCTCAGCAGCCTGCGCCTGCTTTTTAATTGGTTCATTTTGACCAGACACGGTCTTCTGGGGCCGGGCCACGAGAGAATCTGTGCTATCCCTCACTGGAATGCCATAGCTGATGTTTTTTACATTTTCTACCATCATTTTATTTTGCTCCTTTTTTATCTACTCGCAGTAGCTGAGCGGCAATATCCCCTCGAGCATCAGGTTTTGACGATGCTTAGCCAAAATATATGTTAGATTCAAGATTCTTAATCATGATTTTACGCATATTTAAATAAGCTTCAGACTGCCAGACAGAACCCCTTCTGTATTCCGTATTTCTCGACATCAAGATAAAAAGGCACTTCAGTGTTTTCTTTATTAACTGCTTCTTCGAATCCCTTTCTGAGTTCAGACAGGAGGGACTCCACCTCATCCAAGGCATTGGAATCATTATCTATATTTGCAACAGTCAGCCGACTCATCATATAGTGATATAGACTGGACAGGTTCTCAGCCAGAGGGCCTCCGATTTCCATGTCAAGAGCGCAGTCAAGCTCTGTAAGGATCGCCATGATCTTTGATATATTTTCGCCCTTTATTTTAGGACTTTGCTCTTCAATCCCAATGCGGGCAAATCTCACAAACTTCAGTGCACCGTCGTAAAGCATCAATAAGACCTTGTCCTTCCTGTCGGTTACATGGATCATTGAATTATTATAGGCTGTGTAAGCAGTGCCTGTCATGATGAGTTCTCCTTTTTAGATTTCAGAATGCGGTGTACCGATATCTCGGTATTGATCGTTTTTGGTATAAGCAGCCGAGGCCTTTTTTTTCTTTTCAAACATTACGAGCTGTTGGCTCAGCTCATCCAGATATTTGCCGATTTCCGCAGCAACCTCGTTAACCTGTTCACGTACCTTTTTTACCAGATCCAGCAGATCAGTATCCTGACTCAGGCCTTTCTGCTCGAGCTTATTCATTATATTCCTGTGTTCTTCGGCTAACTGCATGAACGTTTGGGCATCATCTTCACCAAGGGCCGCCTTTACTCTGGCATTAAGACTAAGAAGGCGCGTGTACAGAGTTTTATATGTCTCAGGTTGCAATGCTTCGTCTACCATTAGTTTCGATTTGTTCCATGTGATATTGGCTATTATGTTTTGGAGCCCGGCGCATTTTCAGGCATTTATCACATGAGCCACTTTTTATACGCAGGTATTTATCGGTTTGATACGTAATTATTCAGATTCTGCAACCCCAGGATCTGCTGACTCAAATAATCTCCAGTGGTCTGATACTCGGCAAGGAGTACTTCCAATGCCTCGAATTGGGCCCTGATACGTGTTTCCCATGCGGAATTTCGCAACTCTATACGTTCAACCTGGTCCTCGATATTATCTATGCTGTTCTGGATGCCATCTGTCCTCGCAGCAAGGGTTCCCGTTACGGAATTGAGTGTCGTATCCAGGGCATTCACCATGCGCACGGCAAAACCTTCCGAGCCTTCTGCCGACTGGGTGAAAAACTGGAGCACATTATCAAAATGATCATCAAGCGCACTATTAAGGGTTGAAGAATCGACCTCCAGCCGTCCTTCTGTATCCAGGGTAATGCCAAGGTCTGCCAATCGGCTGAATGATTCAACCCCTGGAATGGTATTGGTGATCAAGTTCTGAAGACTGTTGCGTATACTGTTTGTGGTGGCGTCACCAAGCAAAACGCCCGCGGTCTCGGTATCCGAGTCATAGCTCTGACAGGTCTCAAAGAAATCAAGCACACCATTGTATGCGCTGACAAAGGAGTTGATTTTGGAAACGATCGCTGATGTGTCTCGGCTTACTGTCAGAACGGCCTGGTTATCAGTGGTAGGCGCGGATTCAAGGGTAATAGTTACGCCCTGGATTACGTCATCTATTATGTTTGTGTCCCTGCTTATGCTGGACACGCCATCCATGGTGGTCATGGAATCCTCAGCGGTCTGGGTATTGTTGAGGTTTTTGGTATCGCCCGACGCCTCATAGACCAGCCTTGAGAGGCCGTTCATATCTGTGCTGTCTCCATCGTCGTCCGTTACCGTTACATCTATGAGGTTCGCGGCCCCTGTCTCCTCGCCGGTCAGGGTCAAAAAGTAACTTGTGCCGTCAAAGACAACTGCCGCGTTCACGCCGGCATCCGCATCGTTTATCGCCTGAGCCACATCTGCAATAGTATCCGTAACGGATACAGAGATGTTCACAGCCGTGGCATCGCCGAGCCTGAGGTGGATGGTACCCCCACCCACTGCTTCCGTCTCCGTCAAGGCCTCACTCGTGAGCTTATGAACTTTAGCCAGGTTTTGCACTGTAACGTCGTATGAACCTGCCGTGGCATTTTCATCGACAGATACGCTAAAAAGATCGGTATTCCCCGAAATGGCAGAAAAACTGGTGAGGTCGCTCACGGAATCAAGGCCTTCCAAGGCAGATTTAAGGTTGTCCAGGACAACCTGCATGCTTCCATAGGCGGAGAGTTCAACCTGATAACCAGCCTCCTTCTGTTGGAGTCTGTCAATGGGTTTCTGCTGCAAAGCCAGGAGCTGGTCAATTATACTGTTGGTATCAAGACCGGATATAAGACCTCCGACTGAAATAGACATAAATACTCCCTTTTTGATTTTAGGGGGCTTAGCTCCAGGCAGTTTCATTTCTCCTGGTGGCTTCCACCTTACTTACTTTTTTCTTAATATTTATTATCGGCAATTTCCCAAAAAACTTGAGTTTTCGGACACGAATTTGCCGTGCGTAACCATTGGAGTGCATTGGCTTCTCAGAGCGAGCACTAAAGGCATATTGTCCTGAAAAAGGACGATCAGACCGGAACGTTGCATTTGTGTTCAGAAGCCCTGCAACATTAATGAATTGGTAAAAAGCCGGAAACGCAAGGAGATAAAACAACAATCATGGGGAAAAGGGAAGATGGCAGGTATAAAGGTAAGTGCACTTTCATTCCGCCTTCAGGAGGTTCGGTTTTTATGTTTAAAGATACTTACAGAACTCGAAATTGCTGCTACAATAGTGGTAGCCGTTTTCTCATTGCCGATATCGTTTTGAATAACAACTTCAGGTCTCCTGCCCGCCTGTTTGCTCATACCGTCCTGCAATTTTTAAACACAGTCCGGACGGGATTACTCATTATATGGAAGTGCTAATTGTGGACAATCCAGAAGTATGAATTCTGGGTCTTTATGAACCAATATAGCACCCTCTTGAATAGCGCTGGCAGCAATCCAGGCATCAGCTAAAGAGAGACTGTTTTTTGCTTTAATTTCTGCAGATTTTTCCAGTAGTGATTTTGTTTCGTGAACCCACTTAATTGGTAAGGATTGGCATTCTTCATAGGCTAACCTGCCAGCCTGCTCACTTTCGTCTTTCCAAACCCGGTAAAATATTTCCATGAGGGAGAGAAAACAGGCAAAACACAGGCTCTTTCCATTTTGGGCCTGGTACATTAGTTTTGCAACTTGGTCTGCACCATTTTCATCATCTCGTAAAGTTAAAAATGCCGAGGTGTCTAAAAGATAGCGCTTCATTCAAATCTCTGATCTTTTTTTCGATCTGACAAAAGTCGTGCCACTGATCCACCACTTCCTTTGCCGCGAAACTCATCAATTGGGTTCTCTCGAACTGGCACCACTCGTAGGGTATTATGTTCCACAATCCATTGTAAACGATCCGCTGGCGATAAATGAAAGCGTCGCCGAATTTCAGCGGGGATAACGGTTTGTCCTCTAGAGGTTATAGTACTTCTCATATTGAATTCTCTCTTTGAATTACATTATTGTTTATAACATAATTCAGTTGCTGGATGTTGTCAATACGCAAGAAAGTGTCATCACATTTACATTTTGTAATATTTTATCCTCCGGAAGCCTCAGGAGCCCCATTCTCATGACCGGTTCCGCTCCCCTTTCATCCTGTCGATCCTGTCTAAAAAGCAAAAACCCCGCTTCCA
>CAZPDU010000002.1:0-3086 GCA_964585405.1 uncultured Thermodesulfobacteriaceae bacterium
CCTTCTCCAAAAACCAAATGTTGCGCGTTATCTTTCAGTGGCAGATTTTTTCCGCGCATTCTGGTGTATAAGGCCAGTAATTTTTGCTTTTTGGTCTCAGGCATTGTTGTCTTGTTTACTCTTTTTTCGTTTCCTTGACAGAACAAATTTTCGAACGGATATTTTCCAGTTTGCCGAAACAAATCAACCGGTCGCCTTACCTGATTCTTGTGCCCGCCTTGGGATTCACAACCATCCGTTGCTGCCGTTCAATGGCCAGGATATTAACATCTTCTTTGCGCAAGTCCGCTTCCAGCAAAGTCTTGTTAAGGATTTCACTCTCCGGGCAGACTTCAATGCTGGCGACCCCGTAGCCGCCGGTGGATATCATCAGCTCCTCAATCGTTACTTTCTGTAAAATGTCGCTTTTCACCATACGCGAGCGCAGCGCCTCGGTTATTGTCCGGGCCATTTTCGAATGCGTGAAAATCCGGTAAAGGAAATAGACACACCAAATAATGATAACCAAATTGATCCACGGCAGCAGCATCGAAGGGATGATCAGATGCAGAAAAGGTATTTCAAACTGCGGCAGATTGGGCCGTAAGGTGTTGGCAAAAGTCGCGATCATGGTAACTAGACCGGCGTTGCCCAAGATCATCAGAATCGAGGCGATTTTTCGCCTCTGCGGGTGGGTAACAACCAGTTCGGACTCCTGGGTTGTAAAACCGGTGCCGGAAAAGCAGGATAAAGCCTGGAATTTTGCCAGGGTCCATTCCAAACCGGTCAGTTCAAAAGCGATCGCGCCTATCCTGACGATGATAAACGAAGCCGCGACCACTATGATAAATAACATGAGGTTCATGCGCCCCCTCCTGTTTGAAATTTTGATTATGATAACTAAGAATTATATATTTTAAGGGAGGGACTGTTAACGATCTTTATCGCCTTTTTTAACACTTTTTTTGCCTATAAACATTCCGCCGCTAACGCGGCTACAAATATATCGCTCCTATGGGGACTTAATGACGTTTGGTTGATTCCGCTGAACTATACCCATTTGTTGATTGACAGAAAATCGCTTTTTGCTATTTGGACTGAAACGGCACTCCCAAACACCACACACTAACTTCTATGGCACTATTAAAAGTTGCAGGTCAATGAATTGGCATTTTGTCGTAAAAAAAGTCTGAGCTCTTTATGAAACAAAGCTTTTGGAAAGTGGTGAATTCTCTCAGTGTAACTGTTCACTACCAGACCACCAACAAGAATGAACGGTCACCTCACCTGCTGGTCACTCACGACATGGCATGTTCTCTGAGTTCTTTAATTTTGTCCCTGAGTTCAGCGGCCTTCTCAAAACGGTGTTCTTTAGCAGCCGCCTTCATCTCCTTTTCTATCATTTTTATCATTTGTTCTATGTTGTGGATACCAGACAGATCGGTATAAGGGAAGGTCGCATCAGCTATCTGCCTTTCCAGCTGCTGCTCCCTTTCAAAAATTGAAGACAGGGCATCCTTAACATGCTTTTTTATGCTTACAGGGTTAATATTATGCATTTTATTATACTGTATCTGAAGTTTGCGCCTGCGTTCGGTTTCCTCTATTGTCCGCTTCATAGAGTCGGTAATCCTGTCTGCATATAGCAGCACCATGCCGTGGACATTCCGACTGGCCCGCCCAGCTATCTGTATAAGAGAACGCTCCGAACGAAGAAAGCCTTCCTTGTCCGCATCAAGCACCGCTACCAGTGCCACCTCCGGAAGATCGAGACCCTCTCTCAAGAGATTTATACCGATCAGTACATCAAAATCACCCTGCCTAAGGCCCTTTATCAACTGACTCCTTTCTATGGTTTTTATATCGGAATGGAGATATTCAACACGGATACCCGCTGAGGCATAATAATATGCAAGATCCTCTGCCATGCTCTTTGTCAGAGTAGTGACGAGCACACGTGAACCTTTGGCAATGGTTTTCTGTATTTCCTCCATAAGATCATCTACCTGGGTACCCGCAGGCCTTACCTCAAGCCTCGGATCCGTGAGACCTGTGGGTCTTATTATCTGTTCAACCACAGCCGCTCCTGCCTTTTCAAGCTCGTATGGCCCAGGCGTAGCAGAAATGCAAATGACCTGATTTACGGCCTTTTCAAATTCATCAAACCTTAATGGGCGGTTGTCCAGCGCTGAGGGAAGCCTGAAGCCAAACTCAACAAGGGTCTCTTTCCTGGAACGATCTCCGGCATACATGCCTCTTATCTGGGGAATGCTTATGTGGCTTTCGTCGATGAATGTCAAAAAATCCTTTGGAAAATAATCTAAAAGTGCAGGGGGAGGCTCTCCAGGGGATCGACCTGAGAGGTGTCTTGCATAGTTCTCTATTCCGTGACAATACCCCAGCTCCTGAAGCATCTCAATGTCCAGATTGGTCCTTTGTTCCAGACGCTGTGCCTCAACCAATCTATTCCTGGACTCAAAGAACGCGAGTCTTTCCTCCAACTCAGACTTGATGCTTATAATGGCACGATCAAGCCTGTCTCCAGATGCCACATAGTGACTTGATGGATATATGATCGTTTCTCTAAGTGAAGCAATAGTTTGCCCTTTTAATGGGTCAATAATAGTTATATTTTCGATTTCGTCTCCAAAGAGTTCAATTCTTAAGGCATATTTTTCCTCATGGGCGGGGTAAACCTCAACTATATCTCCCCGAACCCTGAAGTTGCCTCGACGAAAATTAATATCGTTCCGTTCATAAAGCATTGTGACCAGCCGTTTCAGGATTTCTTCTCTGGGAACCTCATCTCCCACCCTCAGGTAGAGTTGCATCCGCTGGTATTCTTCAGGAGAGCCCAGACCATAGATACATGATACGCTGGCCACAACTATCACATCTCTTCTGGTAAACAGGGAATGAGTGGCTGAGTGGCGCAGCCTGTCAATAAAATCATTGATTGAAGAGTCCTTCTGAATGTAGGTATCGGATTGAGGTATATAGGCCTCCGGCTGATAGTAATCGTAATAGCTTACAAAATATTCAACTGCATTTTTCGGAAAAAGAGTTTTGAATTCACCAAACAGCTGCGCGGCAAGGGTCTTATTAGG
>CAZPDU010000003.1:0-5182 GCA_964585405.1 uncultured Thermodesulfobacteriaceae bacterium
TTCAATATCTTCATTTATTGAAGTGTCTTTTTCTATATAAAGATCCTTTCCCGGAAGATATGCCTCTGGTTGATAGTAATCGTAATAGCTTACAAAATATTCAACTGCATTTTTCGGAAAAAGAGTTTTGAATTCACCAAACAGCTGCGCGGCAAGGGTCTTATTAGGCACAATTACCAAGGCAGGCCGTTGTGCATGAACTATTATATTGGCCATGGTAAAAGTCTTACCAGATCCTGTTATTCCTAGAAGTGTTTGAAAAGGAAGTCCTTTTTCAAGACCCTCAGCAAGGGCGGCAATAGCTTCAGGTTGATCTCCGCATGGAGAAAAATCCGAATATAAGCGAAAAGGCAATTTCATTTTGTTGCTTGTTTCAGGACGCAAAGATCGGGATAATCCTATCTAATATTCTATGATATCCTTTGCTACTAATATGTGCAAAGTTAAGACTAAAAGGGCGTGATATGCAATAATACTTTTTTAATCACCACATATTCATATAATCAAATACAGGCGTTTTCCAGCTTCAAGATATGCGGTGGTGGGAAAAAGTATAGGCTTATTATCTGCCGGTTAGCAGATGCCAAAGTCCGTTTTTCGTTTGTATATCTAGAATGAGCAGATAAGAATTTTCTGCTCGAAGGTAAAGAAAATCTACTTCATTAGTGTTTGGAATATAGATATAAATAGTTTATGCAGAATTGTCAGGTTTATAATTCCACGAAAGGATTAGCAATAAATGGACTAGGTAAAAAATATCGCTCCCCAGCTGGCCTCTATGCACTCTTTTTCCTTTTTTAAATAGAGTGCTGCTTTTTTTACAATATCCAAGTTAACCCCCAAGCTCTTGGGCACAATAACCCTGTCTGGCTCTCCCTCAAGACTCCAACCGAACTTCATTTTCTGACAGATCTCGTCCGCAAGAAAGACAACTGAAGCAGCCAGGGTATTTGGACCAGCGCTAGTGGGATGATGGTGATAGCGGATAACATCCATCAACATCTCACTCAAATTCCATCTTTTGGCGAGATATGCTCCTACCTCTGTATGCGTAAGTCCATACTGCTCCTCCGCATCAAAGAGGGAGAGTTGCTCCTTTCGCCTCAATTCCAGAATCTCTTTCAATTCAGATGAAAAGTATAGACAGAGTAAAAAACGCCCCAAGTCATGCACCATGCCAGCTGTAAATAACTCATCCGCCTCAAGACCATCAATATCCTCTGCCAGCATCTTGGAGACCTTGGCTACACCTATAGAGTGAAGCCATATGCTCTTGGTATCAAATTCATCAAAGCCTAAATCATTAGAAAATATCCCGGTAAGCGAGAGCCCTATTACTATGCGTCGCACTTCCTCAAAACCTAAAACGACTATAGCCCTGGCAATACTGCTAACCTCCTGTCTCAGGCAATAATACGGCGAATTCGCTATACGCAGAATCTTCGCCGTAAGGACAGGATCATCCCTGATTATTTTTTCCATAGTCTGGGCCGAGGAAGACATGCTATCAAGGCCTTCCAGCACACTACTCAGAGTATGAGGCATAGAGGGAAGATCATGAATATTATCTAAACACTGTATAAATGACATGGCATCGTTTTATCAATATAAGTTTGTTATCGTCCAAAGACTTCAATGACTTGAGCTAACTTTCACACTTTTTAAAAAATTGTGATGTTACGAACAATATTTTATAAATGTCACAAAATTTGTAGTATGGATTAAAAAACAAATTCACAGTAACGTCTGCTTGTGGTTTTGTTGCCTCATCGTTAAAATTCATTCGTCAAAAATTTCACAGGCCTCGCCAACTATGTATATAAATACAGGGAATTTTTTACAAAAATACAAGATAACGATCGAAACGGAGTTGCCGATATGACCAAGACTGATTTGCATTCATCATTTGATTTCATTCGTAATATTATCGCGGAAGACTTGAGTATAAACAAGAATGAAGGTCGAGTTGTAACCAGGTTTCCACCGGAGCCAAACGGCTATCTTCATATCGGACATGCCAAATCTATCTGCCTCAATTTTGGAATTGCGGAAGAAAACAGAGGCGTGTGCCACCTGCGTTTTGACGACACAAATCCAAGCAAGGAAGACATTGAATATATTGAGTCGATCAAAGCAGACGTGAAGTGGCTTGGTTTTGACTGGGGCAGGCACCTCTACTATGCATCCGACTATTTTGACCGGTTATACGACTATGCAGTTCAGTTAATAAAAAAAGGCAAGGCCTATGTATGCAGTCTTAGCCCAGAGGAAATCAAGGAGTACCGAGGTACATTGACTGAGCCTGGCAAGGACAGTCCGTATCGCTCACGATCGGTTGAAGAGAACCTGGACCTTTTTGAGCGCATGAGGGCAGGAGAATTTGAAGACGGATCTCATATATTGCGGGCAAAAATAGATATGGCATCTCCTAATTTGAATATGAGGGATCCGGCCATCTACCGTATCAGGCGTATGTCACATCACAGGACTGCCGATAAGTGGTGCGTTTATCCCATGTATGACTTCACTCATTGCCTTTCTGATTCTATTGAAGGTATCACACATTCCATCTGTACGCTGGAATTTCAAGATCATCGCCCACTATACGACTGGGTACTCGACCAATTAAATGTCAAGTGTCATCCTCAGCAAATCGAGTTTGCGCGCCTCAACCTCAGTTATACCATTATGAGTAAGAGAAAACTGGCAAAACTAGTGGGGTCCGGCGCCGTTTTTGGATGGGATGATCCACGGATGCCCACAATATGCGGTCTGCGAAGACGTGGGTATACGCCGAATTCGATTCGGGATTTTTGTGAACGTATCGGAGTGGCAAAAAGGGACAGCACGGTTGATGTAGCCTTGCTCGAACACTGTGTACGCCAGGATCTGAATAAACATGCGCCGCGTGTTATGGGAGTATTGCGTCCCTTAAGGGTAGTCATAGAAAATTATCCTGAAGATCTGGTGGAAAGTCTGGAGGCGATTAATAACCCTGAAGATCCTGGTATGGGCTCCAGAAAAGTACCTTTTTCACGAGTACTGTATATAGAACAGGAGGATTTTCATGAAGATCCCCCGAAAAAGTACTTCCGCCTGGCCCAGGGCCGAGAGGTGCGGCTGAGGTATGCCTATTATATAAAATGCATTGACATGGTGAAGGACGAACAGACCGGCGAAATAATAGAGTTGCGCTGTACATACGATCCCGAAACTCGAGGAGGTGGGTCTCCAGATAAACGAAAGGTAAAGGCAACACTGCACTGGGTGTCAGCTGCCCACTCCTTACGAGCTGAAGTACGCCTATACGATCATCTTTTCCTGAAAGCAAACCCCGATGAACTAACAGATGATGGTAATTTCAAAACCAATTTGAATCCAAACTCCTTGCAGATTCTTACGTCTTGCCGTGTGGAGCCGAGTCTCGAAAGCGCCTTGCCGGGGAGTCTTTACCAATTCGAGAGGCAGGGTTATTTTTGTGTGGATACTCAAGACTCTTCTGATAAGGTCCTTGTCTTCAATCGCACGGTGACGTTGCGTGACACCTGGGCGAGGATCCAGAAAGCCATGAAAAATAAACCGCGATAAGCTCATAAAAAACACCAAAATAAGGATACAAAAATATGCAATCTCAGAACCATGACAAAATCGAAGAAGGCATACGTGTACGATTTGCTCCAAGCCCCACAGGTTATCTCCATATAGGCGGGGCCCGCACTGCTATATATAACTGGCTCTTTGCAAAAAAGCACAACGGCGTTTTCATATTGAGAATTGAGGATACAGATGTGGAAAGATCCACAGCGGATTCCATCGAGGGTATTATCGACGGACTCAATTGGCTGGGCATTGATTGGGATGAGGGTCCTTATTTCCAATCAAAATACATTGGGGAGCATAAAAATGCTGCTTTGCGTTTGGTTGAATCGGGACATGCCTATAAGTGTTTCTGTACCAAGGAGGAACTTGATGTAAAAAGGCAGGCCTCTTTGGCAGCGAAACGGTCTGTTCAATACGACGGGACGTGCAGAAGGCTTTCACCAGAAACTATAGCTGCTAAAGAGGCCCAGGGGCTTCCGTATGTCATTCGCTTCAAGGTACCAGATCAACAAGGTGGGATATGTGTCCATGATGCGGTTTACGGACCGATTGAAAAGCAGTACGAGGATATTGAAGACTTTGTCATATTGAGGTCAGACGGCTCTCCACTCTATTTACTCTCAAACGCCGTAGACGACATCCGGGATGGAATCACACATGTGATCCGTGGTCAAGACGGCCTGGCAAACACCCCCAGGCAGGTCCTGATATACGAGGCCCTTGGAGCAAGATGCCCTGTATTCGCCCACATGCCTCTTACCCTGGACCTAAAAAAGCGCAAGATATCCAAACGGACGCACGGTGAACTGGTATCAGTGCAGTTTTACAGGGACCATGGCTTTCTGCCCTGGGCGCTGGTGAATTTCCTTGTACTTTTAGGGTGGCATACATCTGATGATCGGGAGATATTCAGCAGAGAGGAACTAATAGACGCATTTTCACTTGAGGGGATAGGCAGGGCGAATTCCATATTCAATTATACGCCTGGAGATCCCAAATTTTTTACAGATCCCAAGGCCCTCTCAATAAATTCTCATTTTTTGAGGACATTGCCTATAGAAAAGATCGCCGAACTTGTCAAAGACGAGTTCGTCAAGGAAGGTATCTGGAACCCGGCATATGATGGGGATAAAAGGCAGTGGTTTCTTTCTACCCTGAATCTTATCAGAAGCCGTTTTCATACCTTAAGGGACTTTTCATATCTTGGAAGGTCATATTTCTCAGAAGACTTTCCTGTTGACCCTAAAGCCCTTAAAAAAAGAGTGCTCAACTACCCGAATCTTAAAGAATTTATGCCTCAGCTCGCAGACAAAATGGAGCAGATCGAGGAGTGGACCCCTCAAACTACTGAAGAGGTTGTAAGAGACTTTATAGAAGGGCTTGAAGAAAAACCAGGTATCATTATCAATGCCATCCGCACTTCAGTTACAGGCCAATTGGCAGGACCGGGCATCTTTGACGTAATTACGGCAATCGGGAAAGAACGGGTGATCAGGAGACTCCGCAGAACACCTGAATTGTTTGAATAAATTCAGCTATAAATCCCGGAACATCGAGCCAAATTAGCGATCCCGCAGTCTCT
>CAZPDU010000004.1:0-18653 GCA_964585405.1 uncultured Thermodesulfobacteriaceae bacterium
CGAATATTCAGTCTGGCGACGGCGTCCACCGCGAATAGTTACACGATTCAGGGTTCATCGCCGGCGGGTTGAGCGGATTATTGCACGACAGCTGAGGACTGACAGGACCCATGTCGGTGATATTAAGGCCAAGCATATCCTCAGTGCTTACGGCTTTAGAATACCGGAAGGCCACCTGGCCGGTACCACTGAGGAAGCCGTGGAAACCGCAGAGCAAATAGGCTATCCTGTAGCTATAAAAATAGTCTCTCCTGACATAATTCATAAAACAGACCTCGGTGGTGTGAAATTAAACCTTTCCACGCCCGAGGACGTGCGAGATGCATTTGATCTGATGATGCTCAGGATAAGACAAGTCGCGCCTGAAGCCCATATCGAAGGTATTTATATAGAAAAAATGCTGCCGCGGGGTATGGAAGTGATAATAGGAATGAGCCGTGATCCACAGTTCGGTCCAATGCTCATGTTCGGCCTTGGAGGCATATTTGTCGAAGTAATGAAAGACGTTACCTTTCATCTGGCCCCTATCACTATGGAAGAGGCGTTTCAGATGCTTAAAAGTACTAGGTCCTATGAGATGCTTAAGGGCGCCCGGGGCAAAAGAGGTGTAGACTTTGCCGCAATAGCTAATGGACTCCAAAGGATCAGCCAGCTGGTTACGGATTTCCCGGAAATTATCGAGCTTGACATCAATCCATTTATTGTCGGGGATATCGGGACAGGAACATTTGTGGCCGATGCCCGAATGACTTTAACGCAAAAAAAGACCAAGTAATGAACAAACTCGACCAGACAGATTACGACCCGAACTGGCTGGATAAATATAAAGACATGATCTCCACTCCAGGCCAGGCGCTGTCCCAACTGCGGCCCGGACAGCGTGTATTTATCGGGACAGGGTGCGGAGAACCGAAAAAACTGGTAAAGGCCCTGACTGACCGGGCCTCTAAACTGGCCGATATGGAGATCGTCCAACTACTTACATTGGGCGAGGCCCCTTATGCCCATAAGAAGCTCACTGATTGCTTTCTCGTAAACAGCTTTTTTGTTGCAGACAATATCAGAGAACTCATTCAGGAAGGCCTGGGCAAATATACACCGATCTTTCTTTCAGATATTCCACGACTTTTCAGTTCAGGTCAGTTACCTCTGGATGCCGCTCTAATACAGGTTACCCCTCCGGATGAACGGGGGAAAGTGAGCCTCGGGGTCTCCGTAGATATTGTAAAAAGCGCTGCGGAAAATGCCTCTCTTGTAATCGCTCAGGTTAACTCCCATATGCCGCGGACCCTTGGAGACAGTTTCATAGATATATATGATCTAGATTTCCTTGTTCCTGCGGACGTGCCTATCTTTGAAGCCACTGCGCCAGAAAGTACGGAAGTGACTCGCGAGATAGGAGAACGTATTGCAGCCCTTGTAGAAGACGGATCAACAATTGAGGTAGGGATCGGACGAATTCCGCACACAGCGGTGGATTTTCTGAAGGAAAAGCAAAATCTTGGCATACATACGGAGATGTTTACAGACAACATCATAGATCTTGTGGAATCTGGAGCTGTAACCGGCGCAAAAAAGACCCTCGACAGGGGGAAAATTGTCGCCAGCTTCTGTTTTGGAACCCGCAGGCTCTATGACTATATCCACAACAATCCGCTCTTCTCTTTCCGCCCGACTGAATATGTCAATAACCCCTCTATAATTGCAAAACAGTATAAAATGGTTTCCATTAACACGGCTTTAGAGATAGACCTTACAGGTCAGGTCTGCGCGGATTCCATTGGCACCAAATTTTACTCAGGTATCGGCGGCCAGGTAGATTTTAACAGTGGCGCGGCCAGATCATATGGAGGAAAGGCAATCATAGCCCTGCCATCCACTACATCGGATGGAAAAACTTCACGAATCGTAGCAAAATTGAGTCCAGGTGCTGGCGTAGTGACCACCCGCGGGGACGTACACTATGTAGTAACCGAGTACGGCGTCGCCTATCTTCACGGCAAAAGTGTGCGTGATCGGGCACTGGCCTTGATCAGCATTGCTCACCCGCGTTTCCTTGAAACGCTGCTTAAGGAGGCTATTGAAGCTAAATATCTTCGAAAAGAGCTGGCAGATGTAGGAGAAAGTTTCATAATAGCTCCACATGAGGCAAGAACGTCATTACTTTTAGATGATGGGACAAAAATCAATTTCAGGCCTATACATCCCACTGACGAACTGAAAATGAAGGACCTGCTTTACACCCTCTCTCAAGATGCAGTGTATTCTCGTTTTATGACACATGTCCAGCGCTTCCCGTACAAGCAGATTAAAGACTTCGTATTCGTCGATCACAGAAAAGAGGTAGCAATCGTAGGTGTCCTGCCGGAGGCCCACGGAGAAGATATAATTGCGGTCGGCAGATATTATCTGGACCCGCGGACTAACCGTGCAGAGGTAGCATTTGTAGTACGTGACGATTGGCAGGGTCGCGGCATAGGCAAGTTTCTGTTCAAACACCTCACCAACATTGCCAAACGGCATGGTATAGCTGGATTCACAGCTGAAGTCCTCAGAGAAAACAAAAGAATGCAGGCAGTTTTCAATAACAGTGATTTGCGGGTCAGAAGCAAGCTGAATGATGACATTTACAGCTTTGAGATGGACTTTCATTAATCATAAAACAAACTCGGCTACCAGAAAAGTATGGTCTGAGGGTTTTTGAGCAAGCCTCGAACTGATATCTATATATGCCTTTTCAGCACGTTTCGCCAGAGGTGCCGTAGCGAGTATGTGGTCTATGCGCCACCCTAAATGTCTATTTACTGCATTTGGTATCCTATAATCGTAAAATGTATACTGGTCTGGCTCCATATTAAACTTCCGGAATACGTCTATGAATCCCCATGATTTAACATTCTCTAGAGCTTTACGGGCATCTTCATGAAAGCAGACATGATCTTCATGATTATCAGGGGCATAAACATCTCTTGAGTCAGGGGCAACATTGAGATCTCCGCACCACAGTAATGGTTCTTCCGCAGAATAATTTCTTTCAAATAGGTCTTTTAACCTTTTAAACCACCTTAACTTGATCTGAAAATACATGTGATTCAAGGCCCTACCCTGGGGCACATATGAATTAACAATAGGAATATCTCTCACTATGCAACGGATGAGTCTGGCTTCATCTTCGGGACTGTTTTCAAGATCATCAAAACCAACAGCTGTATCGTTTATTTCATGTTTGCTGGCAATTGAAACGCCATTGTAAGACTTCTGACCCTTGTAGACCACATTATATTTGATTTTATCAAATGCTTCCTTTGGAAAATTCTCATCCTGAACCTTGGTCTCTTGCATGCAAAGAACATCAACCGAATTTTCTTCTAGCCAAGGGATCAGTATGTGTAGACGTGATCTTATGGAATTCACATTGAAAGTGGCAATACTGAAGTTATTAGTTTTCATATTTTGAAGCCCTTGCCGAATAATCCTTTAAGTTTAAACATATGTGTAAGCTAAGCAAGAATGCTATTGGGACTCGGACCGGATTTATGCATTTCACTATTTATTACGATTAATATGCAAAAGGTCAGACTATAAATCAATAGACTGAAATGATATTGAAAACTGGTACGTCAAAAAGGCAAAATTCAATGGGTATTGACCACAGAAAACACGTTAGGACACTTACTCAGTTAATTGTTCAGTATTCAGATCGACGTCTCTTCTTTACAGAATTAATAAGCAATCTAAGCCTTGGAGGAATGTGCATAACTGCCTCAAAACCGCTCGAACCCGGAACCAGGCTAATTATAACCGGTTCAACACAGCCGCCGATCAAAGTTAATGGAATAGTTTCGTGGACTAAAAAAAGTAAGAAAAACAAACTTAAATACGAAATAGGCGTCCGCTTTGATGAACTCTCACAGGATCAGAGATCCAAAATTTCAGATATCATAAGCTCAATTTACTGGGAAACGAATCAAATAGATTGATAAAAATAATTTTGGGAAATTTCACTAATCATCTGGGTTCCGAGGATATCTTCAACTGCAATTTTTTACCTTTAGTATTTCACTTTCATGAGAATTTTTCGAGTGCCTCAAGTGCAGCCTCCAGCACTTCCTTGGAATAAAGGCCTTCGCAGACACTTTTGAGTTTAGGTATCACATTAAGATCTTTTGATTCCCCCAAAACATAGAGAATATCACCTTTAGTATTATCATCTGCCCTGGAGAACCGGTCCCACAAAGGTTCAATAACCTGTGAGGCCATTTCTTTACGCTCTTCAGCCAGGAACTCAAACGCTACCATGGCCCCCAGACGGATCTGCCATTTTGCATGGGTCAAAAGATCCAGGAAAGCAGGGTAGATTCTTCCGCTTTCCATCATCATCTGCGCCAGTAAAGCTGCATCTCCCTGCTCAATGATTTTGGTGAGTGAATCAACACCGAGCTGAGAAAAGTCCCTGGTTAGAATCATATGGACCAATTCTTCGAGCTTGATCGCTCCTGTCCAACGAAGCTGATTGTCCAATATAACCGTAGGCACCGACCTGATGTGATTATCTTCTGCCCTTTCAGGAAACATCATTCCATCGATAACAGTGACATAAATCAGACTTTTTGTAACAGCAAGAGTCAGCAGTGAAGTCACTGCCTGAGGACAAAAGGGACACTGAGGAGCAATATAGACATGCAGAATCGCGGGGAGCTTAAGCTTATTAAGATCGTCTCGAACCGGTGGAGGCAGTTTCCTCTCAAGCGTTTCACGTCTGCCCAGCAAGTCTAGAAACGGGATTAACTCCCTTCCCAGGGGGACGGCATTATAACTTATGTTTTCCCCGATACTTATTCCCGGCAGCTTTTCGCCGTCAGCATCCTCTCTTTCTATAGAGACGCCGGGAGCCAGACGGCCAAAATCTTGGCAAAATGCCTGAATTTGCTTGCTGCGGTGGTCTTCTGTCTGCATAAAACCAATCCGAATTTCTCTGTCTAACTTTCCATTCCACTCTGTTATAACCGCTTCATCCTCTGGAGTCACAATATTCACTTCCATAGAGAGAATTATTATGCCAATCGTCTGGGATTCAGAAATAGCTTTATATAACCATCCGGTCTTACTTCAGCCAAAAGTTTTTTGGCGCGTTTGGATATCTCCAGCATATGATGAGCCCCTTCAGAGCGTCCATCCCAAAAATTTATCACGAAATCAGCTGACCTCAGCAGCACCTCATTCCTCATCATAGTAGCCTTTAGCCCGTGCTTCTCCCACTCTGAAGGTATAATCTTCCATTCGAGGCCTGCTTCACTTGCGTAGCGTTCCCCCAAACGATCAACACCAGGGGCGTTCCCCGAAAGTACAACGTCTCCGTCAATCAGCAAATGTTTGAGTACACTTTGAACCAATTTATAGGATTCTATACTTCGAGAACCTCCCACAGCCACTCTTGCCATACAAAACCGCCTTTATTGGTCTTTATTCATTCATTCTCTTTCTATTCCTGATAATAAATGCCATCGCTCTTCATAGTCGTTAATCCAGTTATTTTACTTTTAAAAATAATCATACATCCTTATACCATGGTTGGAAATACAAATTCCGTATTTTGCACCCTTATTTGTAATTGTTATTCCTATTTACTTCTTGCGCAAGCTTTATGGACCACGGTACCGTCTTTCAACCTCAATTTTTTACCTGTACCAAATGGCTTTCCACAACGTGGGCAGAAGTCAGTAGCCTTTGGCCACCTAATCTTTTTCTCACCTATCTCCGGGATACTGTAAACTTCTGATTTCATGTCACCCTCCGCCTATACCTTAAAATATCCCTTTAAAAAGTTTGTAATCTAAAAGTTATACTTTTATTGATTTAGACACAGGAAACATTCATCCAGTCGGTAATTTTAAAATGAGAATTACCTCTTGATGTATGCGTTCAGCCCTATTGTCAAAGGTTTGCCTTCAACCATGACATCAGTTACAATATTTCCTCTGGTACTTGCCACAATTAAGGTCTTCCCTGATGTACTAGGTATGGGTTCTTTATTAATTTCGATTTCGATATAAAGCTTATTGTTTTCAATCTTGGCCTTCATCTTATTTTTCCTTACCTTGTATCTTTAGACACAGCTGTGTTAATTCTTTCATCAAATAATCGATCGAGAATCCGTAGACAAAAGCTCCTGCTCGGGACTTATGCCAAGATTATATGGCAATAAATATACCATCATTTTATCTCTTACTTTATCATAACTATGTTAGTCAAATACTGCACTGCTGATATACCCAGCCTATTGGCCTTTGTAAATTTATTTCTTGAGCGCTTTCCATATAAGCCTTCAAGTTATCAATTGACTTATGTGCAATGTAAATAGCGGTCTCAACAATGTTATCTTTACAGAATCTGTATATTTTATCAGTGAAATTTTTTCTGAACGAATGAACTGGTAATCGATGATCTAATCCCTAATAGTTGCGTGACTTTTATGATAATCAGGCTGGTATGTTTGTTTGCTAACCGGTTTGAGACTGCATTGCTAGCCTCTTTTCTGGCTCATTAATAGCGGTATAAGAAAAGGCTGACATGTATTGCTGATCGCCATTATAAAATAAAGCCCCATCGAAATTAAAATTTCGAATACACTCAAAAATAACATAATCAAATATGCAAATAAGCATTATGAACAATTCTAATCAATGGAACACTTATCAACCAAAACATCAGTCATCTTCTTCATCTGAGTTTTCTCTGACGATGTCCTTTACATTTTCAAGTATGTAGAGCACATCATGAACAGTGACTTTGGAGTGTTCCTCACAAAAATCGTCAATTGTGACCAGTATACATTCGGTTAATTCGTTAAATTGATCGACAGAAAGGTTAGAAACAGGCTCTGAAGCCATTAGGGAATCCAGATCAATACCATAATACCCTGACAGCTCTTCTTTAATCTTTTTCAGCCTGTAGGCATGTCCTCTACCAGAACGTTTTCTATCCCGCATACTTACAACCTTGCCCATAAAGACCCCCTGCCTGCTAAAATATTTTTATATAATACAGGTATCCAACATATTAGCTCAATTTGTTGAGCAGTGGCAAGCTTTTTAAAATAAAATCTGGAATTGATCAATTGACAGATTTTATCATAATAAGTAAATTTTTTACATGATTATAGAAGAACTTACAATGCCAGCCTTCATAAAGGCACTAACTAAAACTCGCACTATTATAGTTCCCTTTGGTGCTGTAGAAGAACACGGACAACATCTTCCCTTAGGAACAGATACGATCCATTCCTATGAATTGTCCAAAGAAACAAGCAAATATCGTCCTCTTTTTGTTGCACCGCCAGTATGGTACGGTCATTGCAGAAGCACAAGTCAACATTCAGGGACAATCACCATATCTGGAGACACCCTAAAAAGGCTTACCGTAGAACTTGCCACATCACTTTATAATCAAGGACTCAGAAATTTTATACTCCTTTCCGGTCATGCCGGTGGTACTCACATGGCCGCACTCATTGACGCAGGCGAAATAATACTAGCCAGTCTTGAAAAAAGCCGGGTAGCAGTATTATCTATCCTTGATCTGATAGCTGAAATCCCCGAAGGAACCATAGAAACAGAAAATGACTCGCATGCGGGAGAGGTAGAGACCTCGTTAATGCTCCACCTGAGACCATCACAAATTAATGGTACAAGTCCGGAAGAGTATCCATCCTTTCCCACATCTATATTGGCTAGAGACAAAAAAAAGTTCTGGCCCGGCGGTGTCTGGGGTGACCCTTCCAAGGCCTCTTCTAAAAAGGGAGAGACTTTGCTTCAGAAGGAAGTTGAAGCCCTGCTGCGTCTGGTAAACAGAATTGAGTCTTTTGATGGTTAAGGCCAACTCGATTTTGATACGTGGTTTTGGAAATGCAGTTTTAAAAATTTTTATATTGTGGAGAAAATTGTCATATCCGAGTAACAGCTGTCCCGAGCACAGATGGATTTTAAAAGTAGGTCATCCGATATTAAACTGCTTTTTCCTATCTCTACTGGGAATAATTTTATTGTCAGCATGTCAGGACGGTGCGGATCCTTCCAAGGCCCCTGATTTTACACTGCTTGATCTCCATAATGAATCTGTAAATCTGTCAGAATATAAAGGACAGGTTGTACTTATTAACTTTTTTGCAACCAACTGCCCTCCCTGTAGAGCAGAAATCCCTGACTTCGTTCTTTTGCAAAATAAATATGGTCCGAAAGGTTTTGCAGTTATTGGGATATCTGTTGATCAAGACTGGGAAAGAATCCTTCCTAGATTTGTTCAGGCATTAAATATTAACTACCCCATACTTCTTGCCACGTCAAAGGTGATAAGGGACTACGGAAATATCTATGCTCTTCCGTCATCTTTTTTGATTGACAAAGAACATCGAATTCTCAGACACTATACTGGCATGGTAAACAAGGACGAGCTGGAACCAATCATAGTTAATGCGTTAAGCATCAATAAATAATTTGAGTATTATCAGCTAAATAAAAATTACTTGCGTAGAGTAGCTATCATTCGTGTAGGTTTAAGAAAAAAATCCATTGCGTCACAAATATTGAGAAAAACTGCGTCACTTGCCATCAAGGCATCAATAGAGGCCCCTTCTTTCCCAATTACACACAGACCCAACTTGGCCTTTTTCAGCATCTGGGCATCATTACGCCCATTGCCCACGGCTGCGGTCTTATCACTGCCAAGCCCTTCCAGAAAGGCAAGCTTCTGTAGATCACCCCTACCGGATTTCAGTTTATGGGTCTTTATTCCACATTCGCCCACTAACTGATCTGTAAGATGTTCAAGGGTTCGACCTGTATCTGCCGTCAGTACATAGGTATTCATTATTTCAGATATTTTTTTTAGTCTCTCGACAATACCGTCAACAAAACCGCCATCGACTGTAATCGTCCCGTTAAGATCCAGTATGATATTGGATAGATTATATAAAACCCCACAGGGCATATCTATACGCACGTTTTGAAAATCAGATATGGCTCTATACCCTCCTCATAATTGTTGTCTGTCAATCCTCGCTAACATAGATCTGCGAATACTCGAGGCAAAAAAGCGACAGCTTAGTCTGCCATCTTTATCAGAATAAGCAACAATAGCCACCAATAAAGTCCTTATATGAGAATCAATTCTAACACAAATAGAATGATTATTCTCCCACTGCGGATTAGACATTTTGATTTTATCTCTGATAGTCGATCTCACTATCACAAAATAATAACCTCAAAGGGCAAATAATGTAAGACATAAAGCTTGAAAGAAATGACTGAAATTACATGCTCCGAGCGTGAACCAGAGTATACCAATTTGGCTTTAATTTTAGCTTTCTTAATTATAAACAATAAATACCTTTAGCCTAGACCTATTATTCATTTCAAACTTCAAATTTTAAAATGTCTGGGTTAAACTGTCCTGGCCAAAAAAGGAAATAAAAGACTATATTACTTTCAACATCTGCAAAGGATGATAAAATGAATAATTTACATGGACTGTTATATCCGGCTAGCTATCTCCGTAAGGATACAATGCTGCGGCTTAATCAAGTATTCTCCAAACTGACCTTATTATTACCTTCAGAAAATTTTATCAGTTTATCCCCCATATCGAATACCTGCTCCATGGAAATTAAGGCTAATGTGCCAATCCCTTTGGGAGACAGACTTGAATGGTTCACTGAAATTGTGGACAATTGGAAATCATGGGCAGAAGAGATAGGTCTGGGAGAAAAGACCCCAGCCTCTACATTACTGAGCGCAGCCAAAGGCGAAGAAGAATCTCTACAGAGTATTCTTAAAAAATTAAGGGGCGATGAAGTCTCTGATCCGCTCCTGGATGCCCAAATATTTCTGCAGCTTTCATTGGACCTAGATAGACGAAATGACGAAGTACAGATAGAACTCGACAGAATGACAATTCATGAGGGCAAACTCAAATCGATATTGCAGGATCCATTGGAAATCACACCCTCTTCAGACGCTTTTCAAAAACTATATTCTCCTGCAATCAAACCACTTCTGAGACCCAAAGAGCGACTAAGGGCATGGGCCCTGTTGTGGCAAAAATACACTGACCCTGAGCCATGCCCAATCGGGGAAACCATAGCTTTAAAGGATCTGATTGATAAATCCTATGAAGCCTTACAGCCCCGAGAGGCCCCTGCAGAAATATTAAATTTAGTATTACCCCTTGATCCCAATATCAGCCCAAAAAAATCAGACAAATTCATCAACAGGCTTAAATCCCTTGTTCAGGCCACATCAAATACAACTATAAAAGACTTTAGCAAAAACAGTGAAATACAGAAACTAGCAAAAGAAATTACTCACGATTGGGATACTACAGTTATGAATCAATCTCACGGCCCTGCACTAAACTTAACTATATATCCCAAGAGAACATGGAATGAAATATTTTTTAAGGCCGCCGGTTTAAAACCACCGCCTATACACCAGTCTGCCAACCAATATATCGGCTGGTCCTTCTTTCTCTACTAATTTTCAGTATACTGAAGGAGCCGACTGCCACCTAGAAGACCAGTGCAAGGCTTTGTTGTGCAACATTAGCAACTTGCGCCAATCCGTCCGGCAATATTCCAAAATACATTATTCCTAGTGCAGCAGCTATCAATGCCACCATGGAAATAACACCGACTCTACCCGCGACCACCTCATGGGACGGCTCAACCATATACAGCATCCATATAACCCGCAGGTAATAATACGCCCCGATAACACACGTCAATATACCCAGCGCTGCCAGCAACAAATACCCTTCTTTTATTGCCGCCGCAAACAGGTAAAACTTACCGATAAAACCCGCAGTGGGAGGGAGTCCTGCCATTGAAATCAAGAACAAAGACATCAGAAAACTTAATGTGGGATATTTGAATCCCAGTCCCCGATAATCCTCAAGTGTCTGTGCCTTACCTTCCTGGCCATCTAAGATGTATAGAACACCGAAAGCACCCATATTCATTAGCGTATACGCAAAGAGATAGAACAACACACCCATGCGTCCTTCATCATTTGCAGCAAGAATTCCTAAAACCATATACCCCGCATGAGCAATGGAGGAGTACGCCAGCATGCGCTTGACATTATGCTGAGACACTGCGACCAGGTTACCCACAAACATGGTAAGGAGCGCCAGCCACCATAGCAGGGGTTTCCAATAAACCGCAAAGGCTGCGAGATTGACTGTAGATTGGAAATCAGGTTGCCCGCTGTATGCCAAAATAGGTGTGAAGGTGACACTCAAGAGTTTGATAAATATTCCAAAGGCCCCTGCCTTTACCGCTGTCGCCATAAAACCGGTTATAATCGCAGGGCTACCCTCGTAGACATCTGGAGTCCACATATGGAATGGAACAAGGGCCATCTTGAAAAAAAGCCCCGCCATCAGCATAGCCAGTGCAGCAAGTACCCCCTGATTTTCCAAGAGTGGGCCCATGGCCAGTAGTTGTGCTATTTTAGTGATATTCACTGTCCCGGTCAAGCCATACAACAACGCAACCCCAAAAAGGAAAAATGCCGACCCGAAACTTCCAAGAAGGAAATATTTAAGTGCCCCCTCCTGAGACTTTCTGTCATTCTTAAGAAATGCAGCCAGCACATACACGGACAGAGACATCACCTCAAGGGCGATAAACATCATAAGCAGATCGACGGACTGCACCATCGCTATAGTGCCATAAACCGCAAATAAAAGGAGTATGAAATATTCTGATCTAGCAAGTTGATTATTTCGCAAATACCCTATACTCAAGAGACTCGCAAATATACCCGCCATCAAAACTATAGCCGATACAAATAAGCCGAATTTCTCTGCGGAAAAGACATCCACCAGGACTATTTCGTGAAGGCTCCAACCCGGGCCAGTCATGTACCATAAAGCGACCAAAAAGCTCAGAGCTGTTAGCCAACCCATTGTCACTACATGGTCCGTCTTTTCATCTCGTGATAGCCAAAGATCAACAAAAATAAGCATAAGGCCGGCAATAATGAGGATTATCTGTCCCCCAGCTACCTGCCATAGCTGACTCAGGCTAAAGGAAAATCCAAGATCGCTCATATTAACTACTCCTTAGCCGCTCTCTTATCTAAATTTAAAGGCGTCTTGTCAACAGAGGCATGATGCTCCACAACCGCCACAGGGGAAGCAGGTGAAGAGATCTTGACCTGACTGATAAAATGATCCACAGAACTATGCATCTTGCTCAGAAAAAAATTAGGATACAGACCTATCCAAAATACCATTGCAACCAGCGGTAGAAGATAGGCCAACTCCCTGCAATTCAAGTCTTTAAGTTTCTCATTCTTGGGATTTGAAACTCTGCCATAAAAGACCCTCTGAAACATCCAGAACATATAAATTGCACCAAGCACTACTCCGGTAGCAGCCAGCACAGCAGCAGCTTTATTAACTTCAAATACACCTAACAGGATAAGGAATTCACCGATAAACCCGTTAGTTGTCGGAAATCCAACGCTTGAGAGAGTTATAAGAAAAAATATAGAGGCATAAATCGGCATCGGCCTGCAAATTCCGCCGTATTCTGAAATCATACGAGTATGGCGCCTTTCATATACTACACCTACCAAAAGGAACAATGCGCCAGTTGAAATGCCGTGATTAATCATTTGAAGAATCGACCCTTCCACCCCATGGCGGTTCAAAACATAAAGCCCTATCATACAGTAACCCAGATGAGATACTGAAGAATAAGCCACCAGTTTCTTGATATCAGGTTGAACCATTGCAACCATTGCCCCGTAAATAATGCCTATTATCGAAAGAACAATAATAAGGGGCGCGAAGAAAGCAGATCCTTCAGGGAAAAGCGGCATTGCGAAACGGAAAAAACCGTATGTGCCCATCTTGAGAAGAATACCCGCAAGAATTACTGACCCGGCAGTTGGCGCTTCCACGTGGGCATCTGGCAGCCATGTATGGAACGGAAACATCGGGACCTTGATTGCAAATGCCAGAGCAAAGGCCCCAAAAAACAATATCTCATATATCCTTACTAGATCCGTATTATAAAGAGAAAGCAGATTGAAGGTCAACTCACCGGTTTGCTGATTATGAAAATATACAAGACCGATGATACACACCAACATGAGAAACGAACCCACTGCAGTAAAAAGGAAAAATTTGATTGCAGCATAGATCCTTCGTTCTCCACCCCACACGCCTATTATCAGCCACATGGGAATCAGCATAATTTCCCAAAATACATAGAAAAGAAAGAGATCTAACGCCACAAACGTCCCAAGCATTGCAGTCTCTAGCACCAGCATCGCCACCTGGAATTCCTTAACCCTTTTCGTAATCGCCGTCCAGGTAGACAAAATTGTGATCGGAGTAAGAAACGTGGTCAACAATACTAACCAGAAAGCAAGACCATCCAAACCCATAAAATAGGTAATGCCGTAACTCGGAATCCAGCTATATTTCTCTATAAATTGGAAGCCTGCCACCTCCGGATCGAAATCAAAGTACAATCTAAGCGAAACAATAAACACCAACGTGGATATTACCATTGACACCCAGCGAATGGCATTCTTACCTGATTCACTCCGCTGTGGGATAAAGAGAATAGCCAGCACTCCCAGCAGGGGCAAGAAGGTTACATAGGTTAATATGGGAGCATTCATAATCTACCCTTTTGATCCTTTTGTTTTGCTACACTCCATAGCTGCTCTTTTCTAGCCTTTTTCCTAAATTAAAATCCATTCGATCTTATAAAACGAAAAACCAGAGCATTACAACTAGTCCAAGGAGCATAAACGCCCCGTAGGTCTGAACGTAACCATTATGTACGAGCCTTAACGCACCTGATCCTCTCTGTACCCACCACGCCTGTCCATTTATTCCTACCCCGTCAATACAAAATGCATCCACAACCTTCCACAAGAACATTGAGAGGTAATAAAACGGCAACACAATCACATAATAGTAAATTTCGTCCACAAAATATTTGTTATACACAAGTTTATGATATATTGAATACGTCTCGGCAAGCCTACCAGGAAGCACATCAAACCGACGGATGTAAATATGATAAGCTAGGGAAATACCGCCAATAGCAACCGCAACCGAGCCAGCCATAAGGATCCACTCCAGAACAACCGAATGATGTTGCACACCGGCATAGGCGGAAATTATTTCATGTGAATTGGCAAATACCGGCTCAAAGAAATTTTCCATGACATTAGGTACATGTCCAAAAAGACTACCTATTACATGCGGTATACCCAACCAGCCCCCACACAATGAGAGAAAAGCCAGTATCATAAGAGGACCTGTCATGGTTAATGGCGATTCATGTAAGTGGTCTGCCTGCTCTGCAGTACCTCTAAACTTACCGTGGAAGGTCATGAAGATGAGCCGGAACATATAAAAGGCAGTTATCCCGGCGGCCACAACACCGATAAACCATACTATTTTACCTACAACAGGATAATACGGAAACGTAAAGGCCTTCCACAGGATTTCGTCCTTGCTGAAAAAACCTGCAAACGGAGGAATACCGGCAATCGCTATGGTTGCAAAAAGCATAGTGAGGTATGTTATCGGTATCTTCCTCCAAAGGCCTCCCATGCTTCTCATATCCTGATCACCGCCCATAGCATGAATAACAGAACCTGCGCAAAGGAATAAACAGGCCTTGAAAAACGCATGTGTCATAAGATGAAATATTCCTGCCCCGTATGCGGCCACACTAACCCCTATGAACATATATCCGAGCTGGCTCACGGTGGAATATGCAAGTACTCTCTTAATGTCGTTCTGCAGTATGCCAATGGTTGCCGCAATAAATGCAGTAGCTGCGGACATTAATACCAAGACCAGTAACGCAGTAGGAGCAAGAGTGAAAAGAATATTTGTCCTTGCAACCATATAGACGCCTGCGGTCACCATTGTAGCGGCATGTATAAGTGCAGAAACCGGAGTTGGACCGGCCATGGCATCCGGAAGCCAAACAAATAACGGGATCTGTGCTGACTTCCCGGTCGCACCCAAGAAAAGCAAAAGACATATGGCTATCATTACCGGCGAGTTCATGGCCAGCATCCCGTGCTCATACATGTGAACAGCCTTTGGGAATACATCAAGGTAGGCCAGAGAACCGAAAGTGACAAACATAAGGAACATGCCCAGCAGAAAGCCAAAATCCCCGATCCGGTTAACAATAAATGCCTTCTTGCCCGCATCTGCATTCACGTTCTCTTTGTACCAAAAACCAATCAGCAGATAAGAGGCAAGACCTACACCCTCCCAGCCGACAAACATTACAATAAAGTTCGAGCCCAGAACCAGCATTATCATAAAGAACACGAACATATTTAGGTAGGCAAAGAACCTCCAGTATGACTCATCATGTGCCATGTAACCTGTACTGTATATATGAATGACAAAACTTACCCCCGTGACCACAAGGACCATTACAGCGGAAAGCGGATCAATCATCAAAGAGACATCTATATTCAGATTGCCTACGGCCATCCAACTCCAAAGGACCTGAACAAGCAACCTGTCTTCAGGTGGACTGCACGCCAGTTCGTAAACGGCCAGAACGGAAAATAAAAACGCCAGGCCTATACTGGTACAGCCAATGCAGAAAACACCGGATTTCCCGATTTTTTGCCCCAACAGGCCATTAATCAGAAATCCTATAAAAGGCAATAGTGGTATGAGAAACAAATAACCTTCCATGAATAGCTCCCTACATAGACAGGGTTTTTACGCAGCAAAAAAACATAGCCGAATGTGTACTCTTTACCATTTTAAGACGTTAAACCTGGTTATATCTACCTCCCGCACATGACGGAATAGCGCTATCAATATCGCCAGGCCGACTGCAACCTCGGCTGCAGCCACCGCAAAAATAAAAAAGACCATAACCTGCCCTGCCATGTCGCCCATAAAATTAGAAAATGCCACCAACATCAAATTTACTGCATTCAGCATGAGTTCAATAGACATGAACAGGATCAAGGCATTTCTTCTTGTAAGAAAACCAATGGTCCCCAAGCCAAAGAGTATTGATGACAAAACTATATAATGTGTGAGTGTTGCCATTCAGCCCTCTCTCTCAAAGTCTCTTCTTGCACAGATATATTCCGCCAATCAGTGCCACAAGCAACAGCACGGATACAACTTCAAAGTGAAGCAAAAAATCAGTGAAAAACAAATCACCAAATATCGAAGGACTTCCGAATCCTTCGGGAAGCGCCTTCATAGATACTATATCAGACACACCCTTTGTCCCGACTGCTATCAAGCCTATTAAACACAACCCAAGCAACACACCCAAGCCCCGATATGAGGCATTGGCCTGCATAACACCCAGTCTTTCACCTGGTGTCATGAGCAACATGATAACAAATACAACCAGGATAAGGATTGCACCTGCATAAATGGCAACCTGAAAAATAGCAATCAAGGGGGCATGCAAGTGGAGATAAAGGCTAGCAAGAGCAATAAAAACCGTAAGCAGTCCCATGGCACTGGGCAATGCGTCCTTTGCGGCTATTGTAAATAGCCCGGCCAGAACTGACATGCTGGCAAATACCCAGAAATATAGATCCATATCAATCACCCAATTCCTATAACAGTTTTTCCCACAACCTTGTTTATTCTTCCTTCTCCGCCGCCTCTTGCTTCCCGGAGCCCTCTACCTGTTCAGCACTTCCAACCTTGCCAACCGTTTTTTTCTTGACTTTGCCTACTGCCGACGCCTTACTTTTTTTTACCTCGGCAACCTCGGCCTTCTCCGGCTTAGGCGGCTCTGGGACAACTGGAACAGGCTTCCTGGGCGGCTTTAGCTTGCCCTCTTCCTTGGCCTTGGCATAATTTAAAAGCAGCCTGCGTTTATCAAGTATACATTCCTCTTTGCTAAACTTGGCCAGTTCGAATTCTCTTCCCAAAACAATGGCATTCTTGGGACATGTTTCTTCACAAAAACCGCAAAAAATACAGCGTAGAAGGTCTATTTCAAAGGATGCGGGATACGTCTTTGAGGCATATTTATCTTCCTCTCCCTCCTCCCTCTTGCCCTTCTTTACAGTAATACACTTTGCCGGACAGATCTTTGCGCACATTCCGCACGCAATACATACCTCTCTCCCCTTTTCATCGCGTTGCAGATAATGTTCACCACGATATACAGGCGATATCTCCCTGGTGCGATCTTCGGGGTATTGCCAACATGTTGGAATCGTATGGGGCCCAGGCCTCCAGCAGGCCTTAAAATTGAACCAAAAATGCCCCCACGTGAGTTTCATGCCCTTGAGGATCTCCCATAAATAGATCCGTTCACTTAGGGTATATTCCTTTTTGACAACCGGCTTGGCCATAATGAGCTCCGACTAGACCGTAAGCTGAATAAACAGCGCAGTAATAAAGATATTAAATAGGGCAAGAGGAATCAGTCCTCTCCACCCGAGACCCATAACCTGATCATACCTGAAGCGAGGCAGGGTCCACCTGACCCACACAAACATCCATAGGAAGAACGATACCTTTAGAAAGAATATACAGAAAGACACTATTCCCCATGATATGGGCCCAAGATATGCTCCCAGGTCAATATACGGCAAGTGCCATGAGCCAAAATACAGAGCCACAATGATGCCAGATATCGTCACCAGATTTACATACTCTCCAAAGAGATAAAGCCCCAGACGCATCGATCCATACTCCGTATGGTATCCAGATACGATTTCACTTTCCGCTTCGGGCAAATCAAACGGCACACGATTGGCCTCGGCATAGGCGGCCACGATAAACAGAATAAATCCTAACGGCTGCTTAAATATCCCCCAGTTTGGAAGAAATCCCAAAAACGTACCCTGCTGAGCAAGTGAGATATCCCTTAGGCTAAATGTGCCGTAAACAAAAACAACAGCCAAAAGCGCCAGGCCCAACGGCACTTCATATGAAACCATCTGGGCAGTAGATCTTAAACCACCCAGGATCGAATACTTATTTGTTGAGCCCCAACCGCCCAATATTACGCCGTACACTGCCATAGAACCAATGGCTAAAATATAAAGAAACCCGATATTTACATCCGAGACCTGCAGTATTATCTCTTTGCCCCCCAGAATGATCTTGTCTCCAAAGGGCACCACTGCATATGCTGAAAACGCCGGAAGGGAAAAAAGCGCAGGTCCAAGGATATAAAGGAACTTCTGGGCCTTAGTGGGTATTATTTCTTCCTTCGTAAAAAGCTTAATTCCATCTGCTAAAGGCTGAAACAGGCCAAAAGGACCGGCACGGTTAGGACCCGGCCTATCCTGCATTAAACCTGCGCCTCGCCTCTCCACCCAGGTCATGACCACGGCTATGAGCAAAACCCATACCCAGATACCAACGACCTTAATAATTGCGATTAGCCAGTCATCCATGGGCAACAAGCCTCCTTACCGGTCCAACTCGCCGGCAATTACATTAAGACTACTGAGACAGGCAACCAGATCGGCTATCAGTTCACCCTTGACCAGCTCGGGAAAGGCTTGGTAGATCATGTAGCAAGGAGGCCTTATCCTTATTCTGTAAGGGTTGGCGGAACCATCGCTTTTTATAAAGAAGCCCAGCTCTCCGTTAGGAGA
>CAZPDU010000005.1:0-5786 GCA_964585405.1 uncultured Thermodesulfobacteriaceae bacterium
CTTTACAGTCAAGGATCATATCCTGAAACACGACATCATCTCCATGAAGGAGGAAATCTGTTTTCTGGGCCATACACACCTGATGGAGGTCATCACCATCCAAGAAGGCAAACTGGTGAGGTTTATTCCGATGAAAGGCGGGCAGGCCGTAAGCCTGGACAAAAACAGACATTACTTTATCAATGCAGGGAGCGTCGGACAACCCAGAGATGAAGACAACCGGGCCAAATATGTGATTTTTGACACCGTGTCCCGCAGACTTGAATTCAGGTTTGTGAGTTATAATTTTAAAATTACCATGGCCAAGATAAGGGAACTGGGTTTTCCAGAGACTTACGCATTGAGACTATTGTGATACAGAGCTAGTTTCATGAAAAAGATCGGTCGGTATGAAATAAAAGGATTGCTTGGTCGCGGCGGTATGAGCGTGGTATTCAAGGCCATGGCCCCTGTAACCGGACGCATGGTTGCCCTGAAGCTTGTGGGTCCCAGAGACGAACTTTTAATTGACCTCATGGGTATGGACCGGCTTAAGGAACTTTTCCGTCAGGAAGCGAAGATCATGGGCTCCATTCGACACCCTAACGTGGCAGCGATCCTCGATTATGACCTTCACCAGGGCCGCCCGTTTTACACTATGGAATATCACTCACACAGTCTTGGAACGGTCATGGGTGAAACCTACCGAATTGAAGATCCTTCGAGGCCGGTTACCCTGGAGAAGAGTGTCGGCTACACCAGTCAGGTCCTGAAGGGGCTGGAACGGCTGCACTACGCAGGCCTTATCCATCGTGATATCAAGCCTTTCAACCTCCTTCTTACAGAGCAGGATCAAGTCAAGATCATTGACTTCGGATTATCAAGGATCAGGGGGGAGGCAACTTCTGCTGACAGACACAAGGGACTCCTCATCGGATCTCCATATTACGCGGCTCCCGAACAGGAAAGATCACCTGACAGCGTGGATGAAAGGGCTGATCTCTTTCCTGTGGGAGTCATGCTCTACCGTTTGCTGACTGGGCACATTCCAGACCCGACGATCAGGGAACCGGACCCTGTAAGCAGCATAAATTCGACGGTTCCAGAGTGGTGGGATCCTTTTTTTCCCAAAGCCCTGGCCGTTGATCCAAAAGACCGTTTTTCATCCGCGTCTGAGATGCTAAAAGAGCTGAATGTGCTCTTTAACCGGTGGCTGAAGGAGCAGGAGGCCATTTGCCAAGGTTTCGATTCAAAAATGGATAATGTTTATCAGGTAAAGGCCCATAGAGTCCGGAACCGTCCCCAAAAGGTCCCCTTAAAAGATGCTCGTATGGAATTCGGCCTGGACAGGCTGTGGCGTCCGGATCATTATCATATTCAAAAGTTCAAACGGCATAATGAACTGATCCATGCCCCGGTCATAGGGCTGATATGGCAACAAAGCGGCTCGCCTTTCGCCATGACATGGGACGAGGCAAAATCATATATTCAATATCTCAACCGCATAGAGTATAATGGTATAAAAACATGGCGTCTGCCTACTGTGGAGGAACTAATGACTCTTCTTACGCCGCCGCCTGCAAGGGAGGATTATTGTCTGGATCCGCTGTTTGAGAGAGGGCTCAGATGGGTCTGGAGTTCCGACCGGTGCACCTATACGGCTGCCTGGGTGGCCGATGTAGAAATGGGGTACATAACTCGCCAAGACATGACCGGTTATGCGCGCGTCTGTGCCGTAACGACAAACTGAAAATACAATTTCAATCTGTAACATTTTGTGAGCGCTTTTATAAAAAACAAGAGGAGGTGAAAGCGGGCAAAAACATATAGGGAGTGAGTAATAGCGTCGGATTTAATCAAGTTCTTTTACTATCGAGAGGTGCTGTATGAAAACGACAAAGAATCATAAAATTTTTATCGGAGCGGTAATCGGTATCTTCGCCATGGTCTTTTGGATCGGTGGAGCGATTGCCGATATTGACACGGCTTTGGAAGGAGCAAAAAAGATAGGCGAAACGGCAGAACAAATCGAGCAAATGAAAAAGGGTTTTTCAACTCCAGGGGAGGAAATAAAAACTCAGGAAGTCGAACAGCAGGAAGTTAACGCAACAACTGAGGAATCCGCAAATGCAACTTTAGCAGAACAGCAGGAAGTTAACGCAACAGCTGAGGAATCCGCAAATATATCTGTGGAAGAGGCACTCAAAAAGAAGGCGGGTGAAGCCTCACAAGAATATATCTTGAAAAAAACAATCGGAAAATGAGATCAAAACTGGACAGGTCAGGCAAAGGAGAAATGCAGGTGAATGCGCAGGTCTTCAATCTCTGAGCTGATATTTAAAAGAAATACCATACATAATTAAAAGAAATACCCCACATTTTTAAAGCAGAGGCACCCGGGGTCTTCCTGCTGCCACTAAATCATAAAGGCAACTGAAGACCCCGTAGCGTAATATTAAAAAATATAGTGAGACCCCACCTTTGATCTGGACTATCAAGGATAAGCGGTTAACCACCCTATTAATCTCTATCTACCATTAAGCCTGCTCCCGGCTGGGAGATACAGCGAGCATGAGAACCGCGCCTATTAAAAAGAGAACTATAGTGGCACTCATTCCCATTCGCTGGCTGCATGTCCAGGCGGTAATCCACCCTACCATCAGCGGACCGATAAACGAAGTGGCTTTTCCGGACAATGCATAAAGCCCGAACATTTGGCTTCGCAAGTGTTCAGGTGCAATCCGCCCTAAAAAAGAACGGCTGGAGGCCTGAACCGGACCTACAAATACCCCCAATATAAGGCCGAAAGTCCAGAAAAGTGCCGTGGAATGCACCAGCAGAATGGCTATGCCGAAAATAATCAGCCCTGCCAAAGAGATCAGTATGGTGCGTTTGGGGCCTATCCAGTCATCTATCCATCCAAATCCAGCGGCACCCAAGCCGGCAGTGACATTCAATGCGATACCGAAAATCAAAACCTGTTGCTCATTCATGTCAAACGTACCGGCTGCATATACACCGCCGAAAGCGAAGACAGTGGCCAGGCCGTCGATATATATCATTCTGGCGATCAGGAATCTGACAATATTTGAGTATCGCTTAATTCGGTAAAGGGAGTCCTTCAGCTGCTGTAACCCATCCCGCAGGGCCCTGAAAAAACTTTTGCCTGTGCTGCGGGTGTCCGGAGTAAATAAAAGCAATGGAAGGACAAACAGTAGATGCCAGGCAGCTGCGAACACAAAAGTGGCCCGCACGTGTTGCGCTGAATCATTATCTAAAACAAACCAGGGATGTTCAGCTTTTACAAAGGCAAAAAGGCAAAAGACCAGGCACAACAGGCCGCCGGCATATCCTGAACTCCACCCCCATCCGGACCATCGGCCCATATTATCTGATTCGACCAAGGCTGGAAGCATGGAGTTATAAAAAATCATGGCGCATTCTGATGTCACCGTACCTAAGGCCACCAAAATGAGAGCGAGCATTAGGTAACTTGAGGAAGGTTCTACAAACCAGAGGGATGCCATGGACGCCACGCAGAGAATAGTGAACACGGCTATCCATGGTTTGCGCCTGCCGCCTTGATCTGCAAGCGCACCCAACACAGGACCGATCAGGGCCACGATAACTCCGGCGATGCTGAGGGTGTTTCCCCATTGGGTAGTGCCGATGGTTTCGCTCACTGCGACCCTGTTTGTGAAGTAAGCGGCAAAAATGAATGTCTGGATCACCGTTGCAAAGGCACTGTTGGCCCAGTCAAAAAAGGTCCAGGAAATCAGTTGGAACGTCGTTGCCTTTTTATTTGAATTTGGCTGACTGGCTGCTTCATCGGACCTGACAACCCCTTCTGGATAATTCACATATCGTCTCCCAATTCAATGATCCGATTATGGAGGGCCGCGACGATGCGGTCTTTAGGTTCTTCTCCCCTGCCCTCTTTTTCCAGGTCTTTCGTATTCAGGGGATGACCAAATGAGATTCTCACTGGAATGCGCCGTATCCGTAGCCGGCCGACCGGCATGGCCTCATATGTGCCATGAATAAAAACCGGTATTACTCTTACCTGAAAGCGTTCGAGCAGAATGCCTATGCCTGGTTTAAAAGGGAGCAATTCCCCATCAGGAGAACGCATTCCTTCAGGAAACCATACAAGATTTTTACCCTGCTTTATGACTGCTGCGGCAAATGCCAGGCTGGAAAAAACTCCCTTTTCCGGATCGATGGGAATCGTTTGGGCCAACCGGCTGACGAAACGGTTGAAAGGATTGGCAAAGGCCGCTCCGGTCCAACCTGCCCAGTAAGTCCGAGTCATTCGATTGAAGCTGAATGCTGCTGCGATCACAAACGAATCAAGGTAGCTGACATGGTTGGGTGTAAAGATGAATTGCCCTTCTTCAGGTATATTCTCAAGTCCTTTCACCTCCAACTTAAAGAACTTTTTTATCAGGGCCTGGTTGATCCTGAATAAAAAACGTGCGATTAAGAGCATTCCAGGACTCAGAGGCTCCAGCCAATGTTTTTGGCGTTCACTTAAAACCGTTTCAGGACTATCCAGAGATGGAACCTGCTGAGCTGTTTCACCAGACAGGGAGATTTCAGCAACTTCGGTAAGCAGGTCACGAACAGTCTCTATTCGCGCAACCGCGTTCTCGTCCAGTTCGATTCCTGTATGTCGGCGAATCTCCATAGTGATATTGAGCCACTCCAGTGAATCTACTCCAAGGTCCAGTTGAGTACTGGTATCAGGGGTCAGGCGTTTCTCCTTATAGCGATTGGCAAGCCAATTCCAGACCTTCCTTGCCCCCTGGTCTTCGAGCAGCGCTCGATCCCGATCCGACATTTCCCGGATCGGAATAGGGCCCGCCTTCACCTTACCGATTTTCCCCTCTGTTTTGGCTCTCTCATATAGTTCGGTAAGCAAGTGTCTTCGAATTTTACCGATACGGGTACGGGCCAGAGATTCTCGTGTGATGGCATAATCAGAAATTCTTTTATAGGATGCTAACTTTTTGGACTGTTCGCGGACGGCCCGGGCTATGATTTCCTCGATATCTCCTTCCGCTTGTCTGCGAATTTCGCTCATTTGGGGCACAATAACCGCTACAAGTTTATTCTCTCTTTGGAGAACAGCAGTTTCTCTTATGAAAACATGAGCGTCATAGACTTCCTCAACTTCGTCGGGCTGAATGTTTTCGCCGCTTTCGGTGATGATCATGCTGGAAATGCGGCCCACGACGAACAAATAGCCGTCTTCATCAAAATAGCCCAGATCTCCGGTACGGAACCAGCCGTCTTCGGTCAGGACCTCTCGGGTCTTTTCCGGCATATTCAGATAGCCGGAAAAAACACTTGGACCCCTTGCCAGAATTTCACCGGATTTTTGATTTTCATGAGTCTTTTGCCCAAATGAGATTCCGGACTTTCCACTTCTGGCTGATGAATCAATGCGTAATTGAACCCCTTCAATGACTTTGCCAACACTACCAAGTCGAGCCCTTCCAGGAGGATTCAGGGTCAAAAGGGGTGAAGTCTCAGTCAGTCCATAGCCAATACCGACTTTCCAGCCTAAGCCTTCAAGTTTCCAGGCCAGTCCAGTATCGAGCGCAGAGCCACCGGACGCAAGAATAGTTAGTTGAAGTCCAAAGCGATTATGGAGAGATCTTAAAAAAATTTTCCCAAGCCTTAAGCCGAATTTTTGGCGAAGCCATATACACAGCGCAAGATCGATATTGAAAAGAGTGTCCACAATTTTTCCACCCGATCTGGCCTGGGCCTCGATTCCGCTATACAGGGCCCTGTAAAGGCGA
>CAZPDU010000006.1:0-2291 GCA_964585405.1 uncultured Thermodesulfobacteriaceae bacterium
CCCTCCTGAAGCCCCTTATTAAATCAGTCGACAGTTCTATTTCAGGCAGGCTAACTTTTCCGAGTTCCGGCAGCACGCGACCGCGGGAGGTATTAAGCACCGAATGAGGCTGCTCATATATTTCCTTTAACATAAAATGCTTATATCCTGCCTTTTCCGCCATGGTCGCATCCCAGGAAATAGTTTGGGGGATTTTGGATATAGATTTGCCGTTATCTATATGTCTTACTTTGATACCGTTCCTGGACAGGATAGCCATCTCCCCGTCATCCAGGAAGATGACACTGCGCGTATAGGGCAAAAGGGCGGGTATGTCCGAGGCCAGAAAATACTCATGATCTGCAAGCCCCAAGACCATGGGGCTCTGCTTTCGCGCGGCAATCAAAATATCGGGATTGCCCTGCCACAACACAGCTACAGCATAAGAGCCCTCAACTTCCATCAGGGCATCCCGGACAGCCTGAGCTAAATCACCGTTCAAATATTTTTCAATAAGGTGTGCCAGGACCTCTGTATCTGTCTCTGATTTGAAGATATGACCCTCATATTGAAGCTGCTGACGAAGGGCAAAGTAATTTTCAACAATACCATTGTGAACCACAACCAGATTCCCGGTACAGTCTGTATGAGGATGGGCATTAGACTCATTTGGTTCTCCATGGGTAGCCCATCGTGTATGGCCTACACCTATGGAACTTTGTAGATCGCGAATACCGTCTAATAACAGATCTAGCCTGTCCAGCTTACCTTCGCTCCTGATGCGACGTACGGACCTCTCGTGGATGTAGGCTACACCGGCTGAATCATAGCCCCTGTACTCCAGCCTCCTGAGGCCGTCCAGGAGTATCGGCAATACGCACCTGTGACCAATATAACCTACTATGCCGCACATATGTCCTCCCAGGAATAAAGCTCTTGAATACGATTATATATCAAAGATTTAATTATTTAGGTCGAGCTAAAGTTCAAACGAAAATAAAAAAATGCCGGATGTCTCGTGATCTATTAATAAATACGATGATTATTTCTTGGCTTTGAAAACTCCCCTTTCCCACTAACGAGAACCCTCCCTGAAAAGGATTGTCTTAACGGTCTTAAGTATTATGTAAAGATCCAGTACTATGGACATGTGTTTTATGTAGAAGAGGTCGTATTCAAGCTTCTTTTTTGCATCTTCCTCTGACGCCCCATATGGATAGCTGATCTGGGCCCAGCCTGTAATCCCGGGATGAACCGTGCTACGTTGATTATAATACCGGATTTTCTTTGTCAGCTCGCCTACAAACTGCGGTCTCTCAGGTCTGGGACCAACAAAATTCATTTCGCCTTTCAGAACATTCCACATCTGTGGGATTTCGTCTATCCTAAGTTTGCGAATTATTCGACCGACCCTGGTAACTCTCGCATCATCCTTTTTTGCCCACTCAGCCATTCCACGTTCCGCATCCTGTCGCATAGAACGGAATTTAATTAAAACAAAGGTCCTGCCACCCCTGCCTACTCTCTCCTGCCTGTAGAATATCGGACCAGTGGAATCCAGTCTAATGCATATGGCAGTCAACACAATGATCGGAAATGCGAGTAAAAGGCCAAGAGCTGATATGCATGTACCAATGAGTCGCTTTGTTGTCATCGTCAACCATGACTTTTGAAAACCCTTGCGAAAAATCAGCCAGCTGGGATTTATCATATCGACCAATAATCTACCGGTAAGCTCTTCATAAAAAGTCTCTCCTTCAAGAACAGGCAAGCCTTTCATTCTGCAGTTCAGGAGTTCGTCCAAGGGAATGCGGCCTCTCCGCTGGTCCATGGCAACAATAATTTCTTCCGCTCCCGTATCTGTTACACGCTGAGACAGATCGGAAAAAGAATTAAAGACCCTTATATCACTGTAGGCATCAGTCTCAACCGGCAATTTGTCAAGGACCGCACCCGCAATCCTGAAACCGCAGTCACTTTTATCCCTGACTTCTCGGATTATCTCTTCAGGAAACTTGCCTGACCCCACAATCAAGACGGGAATAGTCCACCATTCTTTTCTAAGCATCCAGATATATACATATCTCCAAAGACTGCTGAGCAAAACAAAGACCAGCAGGCTACCCAGAAAGACCCATCGCCCGGGTAAAAGGACTGGAAAGACAAAATAAAGAAATCCCAAAAAAATAGAGGCGCTGCCAAGTGCCTGGAGTAAGCGTATGGTCATCTCTACATAATTGAAACCGGCCCTGAAGGTATATAGATCGTAGTAATAAAGACACAAAAGGCAGACACAAACTATCAGAAACAAC
>CAZPDU010000007.1:0-6107 GCA_964585405.1 uncultured Thermodesulfobacteriaceae bacterium
AAATCAACAAAATATCAGCCAGATAATTCACGTAATTTGAAAAAGAATGCTCAAGTCCACCGGGGTCAATTATAATACTAAAATCTTCTCTTTTGGCTCCGACACGACTTCACCTATGATTGTTGCCCCAGTAATCCCCCTCCTTTTTAGTTCACTCAGCAATTCATTTGCGGCCTCTCCTGCGATGGAAATCAGTAACCCCCCGGAAGTTTGGGCGTCGAAAAGTATGTCCTGCATAAACCTGTCAACAGAAGGTGTAAAATCCACAAATGTCTCACGAAATTCCCTGTTTTTATAAGTTCCGGCCGGCACCAGGCCCATTCGGGCATATTCCATGGCCTCAGGAAGACATGGGACGAGATCGGCCTGTAAACTAATTCCTACATTGGTATCCACTATCATCTCACACATGTGACCCAAAAGACCAAAACCGGTGATGTCGGTACATGCATGCACCGGGTAGTGTCGCATAACATCAGCTGCATCCCGATTAAGAGTGGCCATCAGACGAGTGACATTTTTAATGATCCCATTGGAGGCAATTCCAGCCTTAATCGCCGTATTGATAATCCCGGTACCCAAGGCCTTGGTCAGTATCAACCGATCCCCTGGTTCCATGGCTCTTTTTATAAGGATGCGTGTTGGATGGACAAAACCAGTGACAGACAGACCGTATTTCAATTCAGCATCCTCCACACTGTGCCCCCCAACCAAAACTACGTCGGCCTCCTTCATTTTATCCAATCCACCCTGAATGATGTGACGGAGGACGGAAAGATCCATTTTTTTCAAAGGAAAGCACACTATATTCATGGCCGTTTTAGGGACACCTCCCATGGCATAGACATCACTCAGGGCATTAGCCGCGGCAATTTGCCCAAACCAGTATGGGTCATCCACAATGGGGGTGAAAAAGTCCACCGTCTGTATGATGGCAATATCGTCGGTGATTTTATATACGGCCGCGTCGTCAGCCCGCTGTAATCCCACAATAAGATTTGAATCGATTGGATATTTCAGCCCGCATAAGGCCTTGTCCAGGTCCCCTGGAGGAATTTTTGAGGCTCACCCTGCACCGGAAACCGTCTCGGTGAGACGAAGTCTTTTCTGCCCGCTCATTGCATTTTCCTTTATACTTCTTCCAAAACTTCAAAGGTCAGCACATTATTATTAAAAATTAATCGATGCGAAAAGGATAATCTATTGAAAGAAATCAATATAGGGACTTTTGAAGATAATTATAATTTTGACCGAACCGAAGCGATTCTGTTAGCTGCAAGGAATTAATATGATTCCGAGTATCGAGATAAAAATTTCCTTGTTTAACGGCATTAATTAAATCCGACCTTGTCCTTATCTCACCATAAATGAGGGTAGAAATGCTGCCCAGTTCTTCCAGGGTGTGCGAATCACTGCCACCTAAAAATGAGACAGGATAATTCTGATACAAAGACATGGCCATCTGATTTTCATGTCTTTGATTCCGGCCGTTTATCCCTTCCACTATACGGCAATATCCTTCTTTGATAACATACTCCATAGTAGGGCGGGCCTTCCTGCAAGGATGCGCTGCAATAGCCACTCCACCCGATTTATCTACCTCTGTGAGAATCTCTTTTGCTGAAAGTCCCCGGGGCACTCCTTCAAATGGACCAAAGATGAGGAAATCCCCTTCTGCGGTTGAATATTCCATCCCGAAAATTATGCATAGACCGTCTCGTTGTATTCCTTCCTGGCAAAAATTTCTTATGTCCATTGTATCGTGATCAGTGATGCAAACCCCGTTCAGACCTCTGGACCTGGCGTGTTTTAATATTTCCTTCAGATCAAGGTCACTGCATGGTGAAATTCGGGTATGTACATGAAAGTCAAAAAGCATGTTATATGTTGCTGATAATTTGGCAAAAAGTCAAATTGATTTTCTATATGAAAAGGACCATGTCCATAAATATTTTCTATTAGCATCATATTCAATTATGATTTAGTATTTAACATATACACTATATGCTTTTACTGGAGAACATATATTAAATTTGGGAACTATATTTAAGACCTTTTTCAGTATAATCATTTAATGCCTTCTAAATGTATATTGATACTGCTGGACGGTCTCGGTGACCGGGCCTATGTAGATCTGGGCGGCAAGACCCCGCTGCAGGCGGCTGAGACTCCCAACTTTGACAGACTCGCCAGCCTGGGCTGCAATGGTCTGTTTCATGGTAAAAGGCAGGGCCTTGCCCTCCCCAGTGAAAACGCGCACTTCGCCCTGTTCGGCTACAGAGATGAGGAATTTCCAGGAAGAGGAATACTGGAGGCGCTGGGAGCTGGAATTCCGGTCAGCCCTGATGACGTGGCTTTTTTGGCACACTTTGTAAGTGTAACCGAAAAAAACAACACACTTATACTCAGAAAAGACAGACCGAAGGCCACTACAGAAGAAATAGATCAAATTCTAAAGGGGATCACTATACATGAGTCCGACGGTCTTAAGGTATATTTTGTTCAGACACATGGTCTCGATGGTGTTGTTCTGATGAAAGGCGGTGCTTCCCCGCATGTAACCGACTCAGATCCCCTGCAGGAAGGTATGCCTTTTATAGAAATACAGCCTCTCGATTCGAATCGTGCAGACCTTAAGGCACAGACCACCTCCAGAATTCTTAAAGAATTTCTTCGGGACTGCTATAGCAGGCTTAAATGCCACCAGGTCAATTTAAAAAGGCAGATGGAAAACAAAATTCCCATAAATGCCCTGGCGACTCATCGCCCTGGCAGACTCAGAGATGTTGATCATTTTTACCAACGATGGGGACTCAGGGGATTATCAATATCCTCAGGCCTGATTTTTTGGGGATTATCCGCCTTTCTGGGCATAGAGTTTTTGAAGCAGCGTGACAGCTCAGATCCGGGTAAGGACCTCGCCGACCGGATCAGGATCGCCCTCTCAAACGTTGGTGATTTTGATTTCATCCATGTACACACCAAGACCCCGGATTCTGCCGCCCACACTAAAAATCCATGCCTTAAAAGGGATGTAATCGAGTCTCTGGACAGGGGACTGGGAAGTGTCCTCAACACGCTGCTTGAGGACCCTGAATTATTACTGGTGATCACATCCGATCACTCCACCCCCTCTGCCGGTCCTTTGATTCACTCGGGGGAACCTGTCCCGATTACCACAGTCGGACAAGGAATTCGCCGGGATGATGTTGAACGCTTTGACGAAATTACTTGTGCCGGTGGAGCACTAGGTTTTGTGACAGGGTCTGACTTCATGCCGATGATACTTAATTTTCTGGATAGAGCGAAACTAAGGGGCCTTATGGACACCCCGGAAGATCAGGCCTATTGGCCAGGACACAGAACACCTTTTGCTTTGAAATAACCGCGTGTATTGAGAAAGGCTGACTGCTTTCGAGGGTGTCATGTCGCTTTGTTTTCAGAAAATCTCGGGATGTAAGGCTGAAAAAGGCGTTATTCACGGACGTTTTCAGATCCTGCATAATGATCACGTCAGGTATCTGATGGCTGCAAGGTCAAAATGCAGGCACCTTGTTGTCGGAATAACCAATCCGGACCCAACCCTGACCCGTAAAGATACCACGGATCCTTTCAGGAATTCACCCCAGGCAAATCCTCTTACATATTATGAAAGATACCAGTTAGTTAAAGCGGTATTACTGGAACAGGGGCTTGCAATAACCGAGTTCTCCATAGTCCCCTTTCCAATCAATTTACCTGAACTCTACAAATACTATGTCCCCTTTGACGCCCTATTTTTTCTGACCATTTATGATAAATGGGGAGAGAAAAAACTCCAAATGTTCCAATCCAATGGCCTCAAAACCGAGGTTTTGTGGCGAAGACCTCTTGAAGAAAAAGGATTGTCCTCAACTTATATCAGGAAGCTTATCTACCAGGATAAGCCTTGGGAGCACTTGGTCCCATCGGCAGCCATGAATCTCTTAAAGATATATAATATATCAAACAGAATAAAAAAAGGTTACGCTTCCCGAACAGAATAACCGTTTATATAGCCCACCTGGCAGCAGTAAGATCACCGCACGACCCATGCCTTGTTCGTTTTTCATTCGGCTCTTTGGCAAATTCCTCAACTATATAATCCCTGTAAATCAGGGATGATATCCAGGCATAGAAAAACTCAATAGAATTATTATTTAATATCAATTATTTCTATTTGACCTATTGATTATCATGATATAAAAGTTCGTCCAAATGATTAAGAATTCTAATAATTCTTTTTGTCCTGCTGAAGGAACACATTCAGTGAACCAGGGAGAGTTTTTCCTGTAAATAAATTTACAAAAATATCTACAAAACTACATCAAAGGGAAAGGAGTTAAAGACATGAATCGGTTTATAAAAACTTTGTTTGTTCTCATGGTTTGTATTTTCTGGACCGGGAGTTCTGTATGGGGAGGTTTCAAGTTCGGAATTGATGACCAGACTGGCAAGGAAAAACCAGGCACTTCACAGCTAAAAGAATATGACAGGCAGGATCCGCTTATCGATATCCTTATCAGCAAGGGTGTGCTTACGGAAGAGGAAGCGAAAAAAATACAGAAAGAGGTAGTGGTACTGGAAGAACAACGCCAACATGAGGAATATGAGGTAGCAAAGAAAATCGATGACAAAGTACTCAGGGGAGAAATAGGGGCATGGACACAGCTCTGGTATCAGTATGTTGAGCATGGGAAAAAAGACGGCGGAGACCTTAACGATTTTATGGCTCGAAGATTTTATCTGTATCTTAAGGGTGATATAACTCCTTACTTCAGCTTTTTTACCCACATAGCTGCCGACCGGGTGGGGCAGGAAGGATTGGACAGCCCTTCAGTGGGTCTTGGGAGCGGTATCGCCATCCGGGACCTCTGGATTACCTTAAAGCTGCATGAGGCCTTAAAGGTTCAGGTCGGCAGGATGTATGTCCCCCTTACGCGCAATTATGGCACAACATCGACAAAGTGCATGTTGACCACCGATCTCCCCGTTCTGCAGGGGGGTGTACGGGGAAATATCTTTTATGCATCGAAGGTCGGTCGAGATGACGGTGTGACCATATGGGGCAACCCCCTGGACGGGCGTCTGCAATACCGATTTATGGTCTCTGAAGGGGTCGAAAATGACAACAATCCTGATGACAACCTTCGCTTTGCTGGTCGTGTGGCCCTCAATCTCCTTGAACCCGAGAAAAACTGGTTTAACATGGGGACTTATCTCGGCAAGAAAAAAGTCCTGAGTCTTGGTCTGGGCTGCGACACTCAAAATGATCTGACCTTGAACGGCCGAGAGGACCAGAACAACCTCGTATGGACCGCTGATGTCTTTTTCGACCATCCTCTGGGAAGTGGTGCCATAACTGCAGAAGCTGCCTATATTGACATTCAGAATTGCACTCAGACACATAATTTTTCCGAGTTGGCGGCAGGAGATGATGCCAAGAACTGGTACATCCAGTCAGGATATCTACTGCCAGGCAACATCGGTCCCGGTCGACTTCAGCCTTATGTCAAATATGAGGCGGTTGACGTGGATAACAAAGACGATACGGAATTCATAACTGCAGGATTAAATTACTTCGTCAAGGGACACAATGCCAAAGTCAGCATGGACTATACCTATGTAGGACAAGATAGCGACAGGAAAGATCAGAGCATCGCAACCTTCCAATTAGCTGTTGGATTTTAGGACAGCTGATAAAAAACTGACCAAGCTAACCGTTCATTTCCTTCCCTTTGCGCTCCCTAAATCCCCTCGCACTGCTGGAGATGGACGGTTGTTTTGTCCCAGGTATCCTTATTAGATATGATTAAAAAATTATATCTGGTCAAGTGAAGATATTCAACTTTGATTTGTCTTAAAACATGAACGTTTTTTATTTTCAGCTAAGACAAGACTGACTTGACTCATATCCATCTTTTGTGTTACATCCAATATCATGAAAGCAGGGCTTGTCCTTAGCAGAATATTTTGGCAGACACGCCACACATTGCCTCCTTTTTTCCCGAAAGGAGGTTTTTTTTTGGCATGAATCGCTTTACTGCCCAACACATATTAGGGATATACAGCCTCTCACCGGACGAAAT
>CAZPDU010000008.1:0-1944 GCA_964585405.1 uncultured Thermodesulfobacteriaceae bacterium
TGTTTGCAGATTTCTGGTCAGGCCTTCCTGCTGTATCTCTTCCCGCAAATACGTATGCACATAGCTGTCCAGGTAATCACCTGGGTCTGATTCAATATACACAGAAGGCAGTAAGCCGTAACGAAGGGAATGATCAAGGGAAAAATCGTCACCCAGTTCTCCTGTTGTGAGAGGATGCATTGAGCGGGTAACCGCCCTGCCGGCCAGGAGATTCACCCCTTTTTTTCGTAGTTTTCTCGCACTGGAACCAGTCAGGACAAACCTGATATGCCTGTTTTCAATAAGGCGGTGGACTTCATTCAGCAGTTCAGGGATGCGCTGTATTTCATCAATGATTACCCAGTTATCAAATCCTGGAGGTATGAAGTCTTCCAGGCGCTGCGGCGCAGCCAGCAAGGAGTTGTATAGCGCTGAATCCAGAAGGTCAATCAGGATACCGCCTGGAAAAGAGTTTTTTACCCACGTTGTTTTCCCCGTCCCCCTAGGCCCGAAGAGGAAGAAGCTCTTGTCTGTAGGATAATTAATATTTCTGGCATACATAACTCCATTTTACATATATAAATAGAGATTTCAAGTCAAAAATAGGTAATTTAATGACGGAAATGGCAAAAAGCCTTATAAAGCCTATCGGGGATTCTCTATTATGGTCTGCTGGTTTCGAGGTTGGCCCAAGTTATGATATTGATATTTCAGGAAAAATGTTCCAAAAATAGGTGTTCTTGAGCCTTAAACCACCTAGCAGAGGCACAAACAATGATTTTTGATCGGATTCCGCCTGTTTGAATATCCTGTAAATGGTTTCGGCTTGCTGCTCGTCATTCTTTACTAGGAAGCGAATCAGCACATTAGTATCCACGGCCTTCATTTGAAATTCTCCTGCATCTTATGCCTTCTCCCATCGTTCATCTTTTCGATAGAAACAGGCTTCCTTCCCGGCTTATGTAACCTGCCGAATACATCATCGACTTTCTTGGTAATAGGTCTAAGAAGCGCCTCTCTCTTTTCAGTGATAACAAATTCAACCTTATCTCCCGTGTGCAACTGCAGAGAATCCCGGACTTGTTTCGGAATCGTTACCTGCCCTTTGCTTGTAAGTATCGCTAATGTCATGGGAACATTCCTCCTTACCTAAATATCATTTTCTTATTTCAAAGTAAGGCAAAGTATGTTGCAAGTCAACTCAAGGGAATATCGAAAAACTGGGCACGATTGATACAAAAAATCTATGAGGTTGATCCTTTGATATGCCCGAAATGTTCTGGAAAAATGAAAGTAATCAGTGTCATCGAGGACGAGGAGATCATAAAAAAGATCCTCAAGCACCTTGGGTTGTGGATGTAAAGGCCAGACCGCCGCCCAGGGCTAATGCTCTGCCAAAATACGAACTCTCTATCGATTCAAAGTCTGAAAAAGGAAGTTCTTATACATTAAATAAGATCTGATTAGCATCATAGAGGACAGGAAATATAGATCTAGAACTGATAATTGGCTATTATTCATTGTTGGAAATCGTAATGTGAACCGCCCTAGCTTTGATGCTTATAGTTATTATGGAAACAAAATTGGACATCTCGGCACTCAATATTAGGATAGTAGTCGAGTCCCAGTTAAATAGGCTGCGCATTTAACGGGATAAATCTCCGTTTGACCGGATGTTCCCTTTTAGCCGATTATATTTGAGACAGCTTAACACATTGAAATTTAACTATTTTTCCGACGAGTTATAAGCTTCTTCTTAGTGTCTACCTTCACCTTCGATTTGGGCAAGGCAGCCGGTAACCTTATCTTCAAAGCCTCCAGAAGCTCCTTGATCCGAGCAGACGGAGAAGGAAGGCGCAGGCAGGAGCCTCCGCCCTTAATCGATACTTCCATGGCACAGAGCCTGTTGAGCTCTTCGAGCCCTTCTTCCACGGTAAGCTCAACGTTGCTCCAGGCCCTTTTGAG
>CAZPDU010000009.1:0-7516 GCA_964585405.1 uncultured Thermodesulfobacteriaceae bacterium
TACTTGTTTGTCAAGTATTTGTATGGGCTGCGACGTTTTTGATCATAAGAAAAGGGCTCAATGCCGCTGATAATAGCGGTATTGGCCCCTTAAAGAAAAGGTACGCCTGGCAGGATTCGAACCTGCGACCTGCGGATTAGAAGTCAAAAAAGTTTCAAAAGAATAAGTAAACAAAAGTAATAATAGTTATGTAATTTCAATATGTTGAATAAATGTTAACCAATCACTTCTTCCCTGATTTTCGCTAATTTTACCTATTATTACTCGATTTTGAAAGCATTTATGGCAAAATTTTGGCAAAAATGCCACCGTTGCCAAAACGTAAATTTGGATTTCATGCTACTATCTTCATATGATTTATCCGAACACCCCCTTCCCTTTTCCTCTCAGAAGCCATTCCCAGGATAGATTTTCACGGAGATTATTGTCCCTTTCAGCAATCTCCTTGATCTTCATCAGCTGATAAACGGTAGGTGCTGATTGCCCTGATTCTATTTTTGAAATTTGAGATTGGGCCGTATTCATCAACTCAGAGAGTTGCTTTTGGTCCAGTTTAAGATATGTTCTTATGAGTTTCAGCCTGTGACCGAACTCTGCGAGATACCCATCTTTAAATTCGTGATTCCTCATAGTTATACTATATAGCAAATAAGAAAAAATTTTTCTATAAAAGAATATTTTCGCTTGACATATTTTTTTAAACTATATATTATAGTTTTTAGACAATTTATATTCTTAAAACTAATATATAGGAGGAATTTATTATGAAACTAAAAGAATCTCTTAGAGTTGGGACTGCATTGTTTTGCATTGCTTTTATACCCATTGCATGCGGAACCAACAGGATAGCAAGGAGTGAGACGCTGACTATCAAGTACCAAGACCCAGTGGTTGTGGAGCGCCAGGTACAAAGTCAAAGACCGGCGTGGATCTCAGAGGACCCATTCTTTGAAGACCGGGGTGGATTCCATTGCTCCGGTTGCTTCATGGGAGGGTCTGACCATGTCCTCACCATAAGGCTTGCCAAGAGCGAGGCGGCAAAAAATCTTCTGGAATCAATTCAGATCAGGGCACAGGCCGAGTTTAGTACCGCGCTCCACGGCCAAAATATCAAAGATAGCGACGTAGGAAGGTACGTCACTGATGCCATTGCATGGACCATTGACAATCTTACGCTCAGTGGTATCAGGCAGAGCAAAATCCACTCTGAGGAGGTCTACAACCCCATAACTCAGTCCTATCGTTATAACGCATGGGTGCAGCTTGTAATCTCAAGAGAAGACTACCGTAAGGCCAAAAGCGATGCGGGAAAAAAATTGCTGGACAAGGCAGTCCGTGAAGAGGACCAAGAAGCAAAGGAAAAGGCCATGGAGCTCCTCCAAGCTTTACGGAACGATGTCTGATGATACACTCCTTTGCTGTCATTTTAATGGGCTTTATGTCCGCCTTTTTCCTGAATATGTCCTGTGTTCATTCCGCACCGCAGCTGACACCACAGTGTAGAAAGGCCGTAAAGGAAGAAATCTCCTCCTCAGCAGACATACCCCAGTGGGTCACCCACACCCCACGGCACAGCTTTGTGGGGATCTCACGGCCATGCCGTTCAATAGCAGAGGCCAGGCAGCAGGCATGTGACTCAGCACTCTCTCAGGTCCTCCAGGCAATGGGTGCAAAATACGAGCTAAAACATACGTCACGGGTATCGGGGAGTGCCTCCGGCGCTCATCATAAATTGAAGGAATCGCTGGTATACAGTGCTAGGTGGGTTGTCCGCTCAGTCCAGGAGGCTATAAGGGCGGTAGAGATACAAAAGAGTAAGGGAGGATACACCTGCTTTGTGCTTGTCTGTCTTACGCCTGCGAAGATTGCTGATTTGCGAAGGTTGAGTACAGGGCCACGGGTTTCTGCCAGGGTGGTCAAAGAGGAGAATGATCGGGTCTTTATTGAGGTGCGGGAGACAAACGGCGTGAGGGTAACCTTCACCACCTATGCGATGGAGTTAACGACGAGAAACCTCCATGCTGGGATCATCACCATGTTTGCCTGTAAGATGCCCGTGTCTTCGAGCAAGACCTTTGAGGCCGCCCTTGATCACACGCTCACGATAAAAGGAAGCTCTTCAAGGATATCACTGCTGAGACCTCCCCCTCAGTCAGGCCTTATGCCCCTTCTCCTGGGCTCCAGGAGACAGATGAGCATCCGTCTCAAGGGCCATGATGAAGGAGGTCATGAGGTGTGGGTTGCGGTCACTGTACGCTGAGAAAACAGAAAACTATATAAACCCCCTTGCCAATAGAGGAGGTATGCCCCGGTCGCTCTTTTTCCCGCTCGATAGGATCCAACCAAGCGAGATCCTCTCTCAATATAGTGAGTGGATCTTTTTTACCCTTATATTGATCTTCTTTATCTCGGTGTCGGGCATCACCCTCAGAAAGCACTTCGACAAGCCCTATGTGAAGCCCCTCATCATCTCTGCCGGTCTTATGCTCACTGTTGGCGTCTTCAGGTTTAAGGACTCTCTCGCTGATATTTTTGAGGGGTGGGGGATCCTGGGCACGGTGATGCTCGTCATAATGGCAGCCACCATTCCCTATGGCCTGTGCAGGGGATTTGGGATGCACGGGGGCAAGGCCTTCTACCTCACCTATATCATGCTCTATATCATCTCATGGGCCAGGTTTCCCTACCTCTACCACAGCCTTGCCGATCACAACATGGGCCTCATCAACCTAGGCCTGTTACTCCTCTTCTTCGTGGCCATCTTCAAGGTCGTAAGGCTCCCAAAACTGTCTTCCTTCAAGCCCGGGACCCTATCAGGGAGCGGAGATGTCATGCCTGAGCTCGGAGAAGAGCTCTCGCTCGAGGACAAGGAGCGACGATTACTGAACACCCAGGCAAAGGGGATGACCAGGGTTGAACTTCGAAACGTCAAGGACATCGCCTATGAGCTCAAGGAGATTCAGCGCATCATCGAGGCACACCGCAACACGCTTCCACGGGAGGAGAGGGACAGGATCTCTCATATCCTGAGGGAGATAGCACGGGAAGAGGACCTCTTCTACCGGAATATCCAGGGACTAAAGAAACTCTTTCAGCGCATTGACAGCGCAGACTCCAAGCACCTCCGGGGGCTCAAGGAACGTATGAAAAGGGGCGAGGGAAAGGAGAAGGAGATAATTAAGGGGGAGCTAGGAGAAGAGGGGGAAAAGCTCAAGATTGAAGAGTCCATAATGGCCCTTGAAAGACGGCTTGGGCAGCACCTAACCTCTTTTCATACCTCTCTCATGGGAGCAGTTGAACACATCAGTGTCTCCCCCTACCCTTATGACGCAAAGCCATACCTTGAAAAGGCGAGGCTTATAATAGAGGATATCATGAAAGAACTTAAGGAGACCAAGGCCCTGGAGGAGGATCTGATAAAACTAACGCGGATTGAGAAGAGATTGTTGAAAAAAGAGGAGAAATCCGTGGAGCCGTAATCGCGGTTGTATCTGTTCCTGCTGCACACTGGCAGAAGCCAAATCTTCTTCTAATAGACCTCCCTTATGAGACCATAGGGCTTACTACAGACCTATCAGTGGTTATGATGCAATCACATATCCTGGAAGTTTGGATTGATATCTCAGAAGTCATTAGGGTCAAAACGCCATTTGCTTTCCACCTTCACCGCCTCTTAGCATCTTCCTTATCATCTATCAGCCTTAAACTTTGGTCTATGCTTGATCCAGAAATTGCGAAGCAAAGGTTCAAAACGAACCTATTTCACTGGGGAGCTATAAGCTATCAGCCATCAGTTTTAAAGTGTGATCTGTGAGCTGTGAACTATCAACTATCAACCAAGGCACATAATGGCTTTCTTGTCTTGACAAATCAGACAGATAGGAATAACGTAATCGCAACATAAACATAACCATGTAAGGAGGTTATTGTGTTTACCCCGTGGAATGAAATTTACACTAAAAAGCACCTTTTCCAATGCATGCCTGTTGTTCCATTATTTCAAAATTCCTGTAATCTTAGATGTGCTATTCCACTGGGGTTTCACAGTTCCAACATAAGGATTTTTCAAAAAGCTCTACTAATACCGTATTGATGGAGCTTTTTTGTTTTTGTTTGATGAATAGCTATAAATTCCAGTTAAGAGGTAGTTTTGGATTCTCGTTTATATTGGTAAAAATCTGCTTTTAGAGATTCATAAAAAGGAAAAACAAGACTCAAAAACAGACTCCATCTGCCTCTTGAGAGGACATCTATTTTAGCTTTTCCCGGTAGATAAATATATTTCCCGTTTGCTTAGGGTTTAGCAAGGAAACAGTATTATCAGGCAGGAAAATTATGCAGATTTTCGTCAACACACCTGGCACGTTTATTACCCAGAAAGATGAGTGTTTTCGCCTGAAACAAAAAGACAAGAGTTTCGATATATCACCATTAAAGGTAGAAAGCATCGTCATTTCAAACCAGGCCATGATTTCCACCCAGGCTATTATCCTTGCCCTTGAGAACAATATAGACACAATTTTTATGGATACTTATGGGTATCCAATAGGGCGGGTATGGTTTTCAAAGATGGGGAGCACTGCCCTCATACGCAGGAAGCAACTGGAGGCCATGGCCGGCCCACTGGGGATTCATCTCGTCATTGATATGGTGAGTCAGAAACTCGATAACCAGATTCGTTTTCTAAAGAAACTAATGCGCGCCAGACCAGGTAAGGAAGCATCCTTTAATGTGCCTATACAGGCAATTGAGAAGACTAAGTTCGATCTCCATTTTACTGAAACTAACCTTGAGTCTGCACGAAACAGCCTTATGGGTCTTGAAGGAACCGCAGCCAGGACCTACTTTGAATGTTTATCCGGCCTGATTCCTGAGAAATATCAGTTCCAAGGGAGATCTCGTAGGCCGGCGAAAGACCCATTTAATGCATGTCTCAACTACTGTTATGGGATACTATATTCACTTGTTGAAAAATCCTGCATCCTCTCGGGGCTTGATCCTTACGTTGGCTTTTTACATACAGATAATTACAATAAAAAATCCCTAGTCTTTGATTTTATTGAGCCCTTTCGAATCTATGCGGACCAGGTTGTTTTGTATCTTTTTACAGGAAAAAAGATAAAGGATGAGTTTTTTGACACCAGAGAGGGCGCGGTTTCCTTGAATAAGTCCGGAAAACCTGTTGTTGTTGAGGCAATGAATAAACACCTTGATGAAAGTGTGAGATATAGGAGAAAAAATGTCAAGCGGAGGCATATTCTCCAGCATGAGGCCCATACGCTCGCTAATATCCTTTTGTCTGATGAACCTGAAAAAAGACCTGAATGGGTGGAGATAAAAGAATTTTAGATAATTGAAACACCACATAACCAATTTTATTTTCAAAGAAAAGAGATGTGTTATGGATTTAAGGATAATGCCTTTGCATGATTCTAAATATACCTGAAAGGGCATTGACATCTAATAGTTCCGCTGTGGACAGCGGAACTATTTAGCAGCGTTAGTCTGCGTCGATCTGCGGCTGATCTAAAAGGAGAATAGGCGTGTGCGTCCTTGTATGGATAATATACGATATAGTAGACGACAAGATTCGTAGCAGGGTAGCCAAGGCATGCAAGCAATATGGGCTTGAACGAGTCCAAAAAAGCGCCTTCTTAGGCAAGCTCAAGACTAACCGTTTTGATGAGTTGGAGGAGAAATGCCTGGACCTCATTAATGAAGATGATGACAGCGTCTACCTTTTTCCATTTTGTCAGGATGATTTTAAACGGATCAAGGTTTTAGGGCAAGGGTTCGATAAGAAAATGATAAACGAGGAAATAGTGTCGAAGTTCTTCTGAAAGCATGGCGCTGCCTTAAATTTCTATGGTATATTGACATGCAGCGTTTAATACGAATAGTGGACAATACCTGGCTGGGTAATACTATGATAAAAAACCCGGAGTTGTTAAAAAGTTTTGAGGATAACTTTATTAGGGATAAAGGGAAGCTCTCTTTTAGGCAGGCAATGACCCTTTTTTCAGGTATGTGGAATGAAGGTTTACAGCTTGGCATACTTCCCCCGAAAAACCCGCTGGATGGCATTGAAGTGGATATTAAAATAGCAAAGGTTTTGAATTCATGTTTGACAAAACCCTTTCGAAGATAGGTAAGTCCCTAAAAAAGCACGATCTTCCGTACATAATTATTGGAGGGCAAGCCGTATTGCTTCACGGAGAACCTCGTCTTACAAGAGATATAGATATTACCCTCGGCGTGAGCATTGATCTGCTTGAAACCCTTCTCAGCGTTATTAAGGAGCTTTCCCTGAAACCACTACCTGAAGACATTGAAAAGTTTGTCAGGCAGACTATGGTGCTGCCTGCATTGGATGAAGCCACAGGTATAAGAGTTGATTTCATCTTTTCATTCACACCTTATGAAACAGAGGCCATAAAAAGGGCAAAAAGGGTCACCATATTGGATCAGAAGGTGAATTTCGCCTCTCCTGAAGACCTCATTATCCATAAAATTTTTTCGGGCCGGCCAAGAGACATAGAAGATGTAAGGACTGTTATCGTTAAAAACCCTGACATTGACAAACAATATATAAGGAGATGGCTGAAGGAATTCGATAACTCTTCTGAGGAAACCGATTTTATAAAAATCTTTGAAGGAATAGTGAAAGGGCTGTGAGGGTTGAGAAGAGTGATGTATGGGTAACAATTGAAAATTTACTGCAATCAATAGGCAGGTGTCCGAGGTGTTCCCCCAACCTCTTTCCCCTTAGGGAACGGAAATTTTCCATATAATTGCTAAGGCTGCACGGAAAGTGAAAGTTCCTAAGGCAGACATTAGAATTGTTCTTTATCTCCATATTTCTCGACAAATCAGAAATATAGGCATAGCGTAGCCATAAAATAAGCTAAACCATTTGAGGGGGCATCTTGTTGTACATTTCCGACATAATGATTTCTCAAAAAGCTCCACTAATGCTGCATTAGTGGAGCTTTTTTACGTCTACTTTGAAAAATGAGAGGTGATGTTAAGAAAGAAAAACGAAAGATAAGGCAAACAAAAATTCGATAGGTTAAGGAATTTAAGAATGACAGATATGGTACCAATTGAAAGGGTTGCTAACAAAATTTATGTTATTCGAGACACACGAGTTATGCTTGATAGAGATCTTGCTGAACTTTATGCAGTAGAAACGAAAGTGTTGAAGCAAGCCGTAAGACGAAACATTAAACGTTTTCCTGATGATTTCATGTTTGAGCTATCAAAAGAGGAACTTACAAATTGGAGGTCACAATTTGTGACCTCCAATCATGATAAGATGGGTTTACGGTATAGCCCCATGGCTTTTACTGAACAGGGTGTGGCTATGTTGTCAAGCGTTCTCAACAGTGAGAGAGCAATTCAGGTCAATATTCTGATCATGGAAGAGGGGGACGCTGTTAAAAAAGTAAGTTATGTAGGAAAAGCGAAAGGGGTGTTTATTTAGGGCGGATATCCAGCTCCGAAGAATAGCCGAACC
>CAZPDU010000010.1:0-3061 GCA_964585405.1 uncultured Thermodesulfobacteriaceae bacterium
ACCGCCTGTCCTCAAGGCAAGTTTTGCCATAAATGAGGCTCCGGCGACAATGGAGGGTTCCTCAACAACCATAGGAACAGATACCTCGCGGCCATTCACTTTGAAATACCGTGCAATACCCAGGGGTAGGCTGAAGGTGCCAATCACATTCTCGATCATATGGTCAGCATCCGGTGCAGACAGCCCCGCTTCACCGCTCAGGATTTTCGCGTCTACTTTTGAAAGACCTGTTTCATCGACCAAACGCGCCAGCCGTTCTTCCTGAGTGATTTGATAAAACTTTCGCCTATCATCTGGTGTGGTTGACATAGATAAAACACTCCTTTTTGTCTATTTTAATCTTAAATCCTGAAAAAGATCAACTTCAGGAAATAGACCGTTACTGTCAAGTTTTTCCATATCTATAAACAAATCAGAGAACTCCTTTGGGATGAATGATATTCTTCAAGACCTTAGCCCAGGGTCTATTGACATGGCAGAGATGCAAAGAAGGAACACCTGCTTGTAACCAATCACCATCATCCAGAACATGTTTGATACGATATTTCTTTTTCCCAAATTTTTTTGGTTTATGGAAAGGCTTGAAAGCGTTTTGATTCAAGGCCTTTTTATGGCGGCAAACGGCTAACATTGCCTTAGCACCCTCCATAGACCAACTGCGTCCCCGTCCCTTGAGACGCCTGACAACTAATTTATCAACGTTCCCTTCAATCGCCCCCAAATTGCTCACCTTGGTTTTGATATGCGCACGACAGTCCGGATCCAATAACCCATCCCGGTTATTGATCAGGTATTGAATGAATTTTCGCATCCTTTGAGCGGCCTTCGGCGATGCTTGGGATAATTCTTGAAGCATTTCTGGCACCACAGTTTCTAAGCCCTCCTGACAAATTTGTCGGATCCAGTTTTCTGTTTGACTGGTGAAACCAAAAGCTCGCCTGGCTTCTCGATAAAGATGGTAACGATCCAGGACAAACTCAAGCGGAAGGCCTAACATGTCGAAGCTCTGGCGTACCCACCGATTACCATCGCCACCCACCATCAATTGTTTTGTATTTGAAAGGTCATAGTGTGTGTAGGCTGTTTTTAGCATGATTTCCTGCCACTCCTGACTGTTTTTCACGATTTTGGTCACCACAACCTTGTTTTCCAGGGCTTTTCGCCCTACACCAATTGTCTTCTTGCCCGTATACAGGATCCCACAACCCGCACTTCTGCCTTTTGTTTCTTCTCTCTTTGCATTGAAATCCATACACCATCGCTTTCACCATACAGCACTTCTGCTGGGGTCTGTCCCGGCTCTATTATCTCATCTGCCTCCTCAAATATCCGTTCTCGTTGGGCTTCCTCTTCGGCTTGATAATTCTTGCCAACTTTCTTCACCATCCGTCCAATCGCACTATGACTGACATAGTCGCAAATTAGCCAACTCAACACTTCTGCTGCTTCTCGATAGGCTAATTCACTGGCCAGATAACTCCCTTTTTGCATCACACTCAGACTGTACCGACTGCGTTTCTCAAGGCCAATGACCTCATCAAGAGGCCTCCGCCATTCCCCGGTTTCATCTTTGTACACCCTTCGCTTGAATGGAACTGTGCCCAGACAGGTTATCATCTGACGCTTTTCACGACCTTTGTTTTCCCAGGTCTCTGGCACAACTTCCCGAATGCCATCATCAACCCCTTGTAAAATTGCTCCATACAGCGCTTTCCCTGCTGACTGCATCCCTCGATAGATGCTTTCATCCAATTGCTCATCTATCTTCAATTCCATACTTCCAAACTCAATCTTTCGTCCTTCTATCTCAGCGGCTATAATAATCTTGACAGTGTTAGCTGTCATATGAGAACTCCTTTCGGGTCTAGGTTTTATCCTATTTTCAAGGAGTTCTCTTTTTTTGTCTACCCAAATATGGAAATATGATACAGTATCCCAATGCTTTTGAAGTGTAAAAGATTACCAGGGTTAACTTCAATTGAATGATTATTTGTGTTTGATATATTCAATCTCTGGTAAAATAATCCATAGTTTTGATTTTGGACACAGTTTATTTATGAGGACTACCGTATGACCGAAGATTTTTATATTCATCCTACTTCAGATGTTTCCTCAGATGCTGTTATTGGTTCTGGGACAAAGATATGGCAGCATTGCCAGGTTCGGGAAAATGCTCAAATAGGATCAAATTGCATTCTCAGTAAAGGTGTTTATGTTGATTCTGGTGTAAAAATTGGAAACAATGTGAAGATCCAAAATGGGATTTCAGTTTATCATGGTGTTACACTTGAGGATGGGGTTTTTTGTGGCCCGCATTGTGTATTTACAAATGATAAGCGACCAAGAGCGATTAATCCTGACGGCACTTTGAAGAGTGGAGAAGATTGGGTGGTCAGTGAAACACTGGTAAAAAGGGGTGCTTCCATAGGTGCGCATGCGACCATTATATGTGGGACTGTTTTGGGTGAGTGGGCAATGATTGGTGCAGGGGCGGTAGTCACAAAGGATGTACCTGATTATGGTTTGGTGATTGGTAACCCTGCCCGTTTATATGGTTTTGTTTGTCCCTGCGGTGAAAAACTTGAAATCTCTGGCGAAAGTGAAGAATGGCTTAATTCCTATGACCCTCTGGACGAAGTCCTGATGGTTTGTCCAAAATGCAAAGGGGAAATTAAAATCCCTTATTCAGATTATAAAAAATTGGCTAAATAACTACAATTTGAACAGGAGCAAAAATCGATGATCTCAATTGCCAAACCCTATATTGGGGAGGAAGAAAAGAAACTTGTCATGGAGGTGCTGGAATCAGGAATGCTGGCACAGGGTCCAAAAGTAGCAGCATTGGAAGAAGCCTTCGCAGAATTATGTAATGTGAAACACGCCGTTGCGACAACGTCCGGGACTACTGCTCTTCATACAGCACTTTTAGCCCATGATATTGGACCAGGGGATGAAGTTATTACAGTTGCCAATACCGCAGTTCCAACAGTTTCCGCAATAGATCTGGCAGGCGCTGTTCCTGTATTTGTTGATATAAAAGAGAATTCTTATAACATAAATC
>CAZPDU010000011.1:0-8759 GCA_964585405.1 uncultured Thermodesulfobacteriaceae bacterium
CCAATAAGCCGGGCGGCTTTTTCTATGTCCGATTCGGTAGTACCACGACCCAGTGAAAAACGAACGGTTCCCAAGGCTACTTCCGGTGGAATCCCCATGGCGGCGAGCACGTGGGAGACCTTAACTTTCCTGTCATGGCAGGCCGCACCGGTGGAGGCCATGACTTCAGGGACCCGGCTCAATATCTCCGCTCCATTCTTGCCGACAAAACTGATACTGAGGGTATTGGGAATTGTATTCTCAGGATCGCCATGTCTGATTATGGTATGATCCAGTCTGAATAGTTCTGTATAAAGCTTCTCCCGAAGACATTTCTGCCTTTCTGACTCGGCATTAATGTCTCTGGCGACAAAATTACAGGCAGCCCCCAGCCCGACTGCCAGGGGAACCGGCTCAGTACCGGGTCGAAGACCCTGCTCCTGGCCCCCGCCGAACATAATCGGGCCGAGAGGTGCTCCTGTTTTGCAATACAGGGCGCCTATTCCTTTTGGCGCATAGAGTTTATGCCCCGCGATACTCAGGTAGTCCACCCCCAGGTCCCTGACATTTACGGATATCTTGCCCAAGGCCTGGGCCGCGTCTGTATGGACCAGCACCCCGTATCTGCGAGCCATTTGCGAAATCGCCGCTAATGGCTGAATAGCACCGGTCTCATTGTTTGCAAGCATTACAGAGACCATAACTGTATCGGGACGCAAGGCCTTTTCAACTTCCAAGGCATTTGCAAGGCCCTGGCTGTTTACCTTTATAAAGGTCACATCCCATCCCTGTTCAAGCAAATGCAGACAAGGGTTCATAATGGATGGATGCTCTATACAAGTGGTAATGATGTGTCGCCCCTTGCCAGTCATGGTCTGGCATATACCTATTAAAGCTAAATTATTGGACTCTGTACCACCGCTGGTAAAAAAGATTTCTTTAGGATATGCATTAAGCAGGGACGCTACCTGAGCCCTTGCGTATTCCAGCGCATCCTTGGCCACCTTGCCCAGCCTGTGCCCGCTGCTGGGATTGCCCCATTTTTCTTTCAGTGCATAAGTTACTTCCTCCTGCACCGGGTCCGCAACCGGTGTGGTTGCATTGTAATCTAAATATATTTCGAACATGTCTAAGGGGAAAACCTCTTTTTTGTGATGTCTTTGCAATTTTTTCCGCTATCAATTCATTTTTATGATCTTGAATGGTAAAATTGTCAAAGAAGTCAGAAATTATAACAGAGCATATCCAGTGCAACAATAGGTGAAGTGATTGAATGGGCTGGCAGACAACAATAAATTATTTATTCCCTGCCGTGGACATTAATATTTAGATTGAATGAAAAATTACGCTAAACAGGAATCATTGTGTCAAAAATACATATACTTCCTCCCCACATAGCCAATCAGATCGCGGCAGGTGAGGTAGTGGAAAGACCGGCTTCGATAGTAAAGGAACTCCTGGAAAATTCTATAGATGCAGGGGCGAAACGTATCCGTATAGAGCTGGAAGATGGCGGTAAACACCTGATAAGGGTTATAGACGACGGCATCGGCCTGGAAAAAGAAGATATCGATCTGGCGGTTGAGCGCCATGCAACCAGCAAAATCATAGATGAGGCCGATCTGGATGCTATACGCACCATGGGTTTCAGGGGTGAAGCCCTTTCCAGTATCGGGGCTGTTTCCAGGCTGTCCTTAACTTCAAGGCCTTATGAAAACATCGAAGGGTGGCAGGTGAGAGTGAACTTCGGAAGACACAAAAAAATTGTGGCCGCAGGATGCCCGTCAGGCACTAAAGTTGAGGTAGAGGACCTTTTCCTGGAAATACCGGCCCGACGAAGTTTTCTCAAGAAACGACAGACAGAGCTGGGGCATATTTCCCAAATAGTACGTACACTATCAGTGGGTTTCCCAGATATTCTTTTTGAACTCCTGAGTGATGGAAGGGAAATATTCCGATCCCGTCCTGATTGCCATGGCTCCCAACGCCTTTGGCCACTGGCAGGAGATAAACTTGTACTTCAGATGCTGCCGGTCAAAGGCAGATCCATGGAAATCCTGGTTTCAGGTTATGTGACGCCGCCGGATGAGGCAAGGGCATCCTCTAAGTCTTTTTACTTTTTTTTGAATCAAAGACCCATAAACAGCAGATTGCTGTGGAAGGCGCTTAATCAGGCATTCAAAGGCTTCATGATGAAGAATTCATACCCTGTGGGAGCGCTTTTTCTGGAGGTTCAGCCGGATCAGGTAGACGTGAATGTACATCCTGCCAAACAAGAAGTCCGTTTCCACGATCCAGACGCAATATATCGGATTGTTTACCATTCCGTACAAAGGGCACTTGAAGGCATAAAGATAATTGCCTCGCCTTTTGAAAAAACCCCGGCAAAATCAAAAGTAACAGGGCTTTCAATTGATCAACAGAAACTGGATATCTTTACTGATGCACTTCAGGTCTCGGAGGCATTCTCCAGTTACGGGGAAGGTTCCTCGCCCTGGCAAAATCAGAAAACAGCCCCGACTGCCGGCACAGTGCATCAGGCATTACTTGATAAGGACCAACAGGTCCAAAAGTCTGATGTAGCAGATTTATGGTTTAATTTTCGTATTTTGGGACAGTTGGCAAAAAGTTATATACTGGTAGAAGGGCCTCATGGCCTTGTGCTTATAGACCAGCATGCAGCTCATGAGGCCATTATCTTTAAGAGGCTGAACAAGCAGATCGCCCAAACTGATTCTCTGAATGCCCAACCCCTTGTATTTCCTGAAGTCATGGAAAGAAATCCGCAAGATATTGCAAAGCTGCCGGAAATATGTCCCATACTAAACCGATTAGGAGTGGTAATCGAGCCCTTTGGTCATTCACAGATTGCTGTCAGGGCGGTCCCGGATTTCTTAGCTTCATGTTCCAAGACCAGCCAGGTAGCAAGTGAACTGATTGACCGTATTCTCAATTTTCCAGAACAGGATGCAAAAGGCCTGGTTCACGATCTTCTGGCATCTATGGCTTGTCATTCCGCAATAAAGGCCAATCACCATCTGGAGTTACAGGAGATGGATGCATTAATCAAGGAACTGGTTTTCGAACAGGTGACCCATTGTCCCCATGGAAGACCTGTTTCTCAGATTTTGGGATTCAACGAAATAGAGCGGCGATTTGGGCGAAGGCAATGATTATTCCGCTCAAAAAGCCCTATCTGTTGTGTTGCTTCAATTCACTGATCACTGCGGAGCACGTCAGTTACTCTTCATTCAGGATAAATCCTGCCGTCTTCATCTGTAACATTTTCAACAGAATCATGCCAAAAGACATTTTGAGGCATAATCAATGATTGATACTCTCGATTCTTCAGTTTCTATTTTTCCCCCGGTGGCTCTCGTCGGGCCGACTGCTGTAGGAAAGACGACCCTGTCTATTCATCTTGCAAAAGAAATCAGGGCCGAGATCATAAATGTGGATTCAGTGCAGGTATTCAGGGGACTTGATATCGGAACGGCAAAGCCAGGCCTTGGGGAACAGAAGCAGGTCCCACATCACCTGATTGACGTTGCAGATCCGGATGAGCCCTTTGACGCTGCAGACTTTGTGCACAAGGCATTAGGCGTCATCAGGTCCATAAAGGCAAGAGGAAAGGTACCCTTGCTGGTTGGTGGCAGCGGGCTCTATCTTAGATCTCTGCTTGATGGTCTGGCCTCCTGTCCCGGGCGCGATCCAGCGGTAAGGGAAATATTGCGTAAGGTCTCAGCAAATCAGGGGGAAAGAGCCCTCTATGATCTCCTCGCCCGCGCAGACCCTGAAACAGCGGGCAGACTCCATCCCAATGATACATTTAGAGTCACAAGGGCGCTCGAGGTCTATTGCCAGACCGGGGAACCCATATCAATATGGCATCGGAGGCATAAGGGCAATTCCGGAAGGAAAATGTTGTGCACAAAGATAGGACTGATAAGGTCCAGAGAAGAGCTCTATAGACTTATTGACTCTCGTGTTCAAGCCATGTTGGACAGCGGGCTTCTGGAGGAAGTCAAGTCATTGTTGAATAGAGGGTATTCACCTCACTTAAAACCCTTGCAGTCACTTGGATATCGGCATATTATCCGTTTTCTCAACGGAGACATGCCCTTTGATAAGGCCGTGGACCAATTACGGAGGGATACACGCCGTTATGCAAAACGCCAGATTACATGGTTCAGGGCCGATCCTGAAATCAGGTGGTATCACCCTGAAACCATAATGGATATTCAAGGGATCTGGCAAAAAATTGGATAATGGAAAGGTCTGGAAATTGAATTTACCTAATTTGCTGACCCTCATACGCATTATACTGACGCCGCTGCTGGTGATACTGCTCATAAACAGTAAATTTTTGGAGGCATTGATTGTTTTCACTATAGCAGGGATAACCGACGGCCTGGACGGTCTGATAGCCAGATGCATGAGGCAAAAGACCCGCATCGGAGCCATTTTGGACCCTATCGCCGACAAACTTCTCCTCACATCCGCTTATGTAACTCTTGCAGTCATAGGATTTCTGCCGGGCTGGCTGGCAGTAACCGTGATTAGTAGAGATATGATAATCGTATTTGGTGTCTTGATACTTTTTCTGTTTCAGGGTGGAGTGGAAATTCACCCGTCTCTGCTCAGCAAAATTACGACAGTAACCCAATTGGGGACTATCTTTATTGTCCTCGCAGATTACAATTTGGTTTTCTTTAATAAAATTTTACCTTTTCTTTATATGGCTACCGCCCTGATCACTATAATTTCAGGACTCCATTACATGTATCTTGGGACTCAATTCCTGGGTTCTGATGAAAATAGTTAGGGTACAGGAGATTTCCTGACCGTCCTCTCTGAAACAAAATGTCTTTTTTGTCGATTCAGCAAAATTTTCTCAAAAATCCGTTAATCCCATGGCTATCAAGCAGGCGTTGGTAAAGACACTTTAACCATATATATTAAATATTCTAAAAATGGCCATTCATTATAAAAATTCAAAGGGGCACTGGCATACATTTGGAAATCACGTGCTACAGCCGATGAAAATAGGCCCGGTGATTTTATCCAATCGTGTATTCCTTGCCCCGATGGCGGGGATTACGGATTATCCCTTCAGATGCCTTGCCAAATCATGCGGGGCAGGATTGGTAGTAAGCGAAATGATAGCTTCTCAAGCACTGATACGTAACAGTGCCCGATCTGTCCGCATGTCAAGCACAGCTGAAAAAGAATTTCCCCTGGCAGTGCAGATCTCAGGATCAGATCCCTGTGTTATGACTGAAGCGGCCCGGATTAACGAGTCTCTGGGGGCAGCGATAATTGACATAAATATGGGGTGCCCCCAGCGCAAAATCGTAAAGACTGGGGCAGGGGCAAATCTGATGCGTGACGAGGTGCTGGCAGGAAGGATCATAGAATCGATCGTGAAAGCGGTGGGTATACCTGTCACCGTCAAGATTCGTCTGGGTTGGGATCACAAAAGCATAAATGCAGCCAGACTCGCTAAAATTGCCCAGAATTCCGGCGCCTCGCTTGTTACTGTCCATGGCCGGACCCGCAGTCAAATGTTTTCAGGAAAAGCTGACTGGTCGGCAATCAGAGAAGTCAAGGAGTCTGTCTCTATTCCAGTAATCGCAAATGGTGATATAAAAAGCCCGAAAGATGCCGCCCTTTGCATCGAAATCTCCAATGCTGACGGTATAATGATAGGAAGAGGCGCCCTCGGCAGGCCCTGGCTATTTGATCAGATACTGCATTTCCTGGAAACAGGTAAAGACAAAAGACCTCCCGGCCTTGAAGAACAATATGCATTAATGATGAGACACTTCGAACATATTGTTGATTTTTACGGACTCCCTGTGGGCTTGAGGCTTTCTCGAAAGCACGTGGCTTGGTATACCAAGGGCCTGCATGGAAGTGCACTATTCAGAAAATCAATTAATAACACTAAGTTAGTGGATGAAGTACGGGGACTGCTAAGATGTTTTTACGAAGCTTTACCGACTAAACAAGCAGGCGCGGAGCCGCCTGTTTATGAGGACTATGCCTGATTCTGATCAATCCTTAGGTCAGGGCCGTCTGCTCTATCCTTCTGAGAAGCGTTCTCATGCCCGTCTCCATTATCAGATGCCCCCAGAATATCAGGTTTAAAAGGCCTGTTTGTGCTGCTCGTATCCTCTCCATCACCAGAAATTGCGTCCATGTCTTCTCTCAGGTCGCAAGAGACCTCTCGAATAGCCCTCATTTCAGATGCGGCAAGGTTTATTGCCTGGTCAATCTCCTCCGGCGGCAGGGCCTCCTCATCCACGACCCGCAAACAATTCTCAAGCGTAGAGCGCATTTTATATGCAGTCTCCCTCTGAATACGTCGGAGCCCCATTATTCGCTCTTCCAGCTGAACGGCCTCCTGATGGGCATAAGCAACAATACGTTCCGCATCCAGTCTTGCCCTTTCAAGCACGAGTTCTGCATCCTTTTCGGCCTGTGACTTCATTTTCTCTGACAACCTGTGAACCGACGTCAAGGCATCTCTGAACTCCTCTTCCCTGTTTTTTAGATCCGTCAACTTATTCTTATATGCGACCAGCTGATCCTTTAAATCATTATTCTCTTTTATAAGAGAGGTCATAATTTGACTTATTTCCTCAAGAAAAGAGTCTACTTCTTTGGTATCGTAACCCCTGAACCTGGCACGGAATTCCTTCTCAAGTATTTCATTCGGCGTGAGACTCATATGCTACCTCTAAGCAATTTGATTGGCCAACTGATGGAGCGTTGGTACGATAAAGCTGCGCAAGAAGATTATTGCAAGGATTATTACCATAGGGGTTAAATCTATTCCTCCGAACTGTAAAGGTAATATGCGCCGAACCCGGTACATTAAGGGTTCGGTTATATTATACAGAAATTTTACTATAGGATTATAGGGATCAGGGTTAACCCAGGATAATACGGCCCTAGCAATCAATATCCATATATAGAGATTTAGAACAATATCGACAACAGTGGCAAGGGAATGCATGAAATTACTTAATATAAACATATTATTGATATCCTTACAAAATTATGAGAAGACCGTTCTGCTGATGCGGCTCAGCGTTTTTACTCAAAAAACGCTTTATTATCGAACTGGCTGACGTTGTCAAAGCCGTAAACTCGAGATTATAAATTGGGCAACAATTCGATTCATTAGCTCTAATTTATAATTTTGAACATAATAACAATATCACAGTCTAAACTACTTTTTACTTGACGTGAAGGAGTCCCTGTTTTTTCAACCTTTACCAAAAGGGCAAAATGGATAATTACACTTCTTACAGTTAAAACATAGTCCACCATGGCCCAGGGCCGCAATCTTTTCCCGGTCTATGTGTTCCCCTGTCAATATTCTGGGAAGCATCAGGTCCAGGATGGTTGTATGGTAATATATGGCACAGGCCGGAATTCCAAGGACAGGCACATCTCCAATATAGCTAACCAGAAACATGGCCCCGGGTAAAACCGGACTTCCATATACTATGTCTTGTGCACCGGCCTCACTGATTGCCATACGGGTCACGTCATCCGGATCAACCGACATCCCGCCTGCGCATAATATCAATTCGGCGCCCAGCCCGATGGCTTTCTTTATCTCTTCCAGGATTATCTCGATAACGTCCGGGAGTAAAGAAAATGATAATATATCCACACCGTATTTTTGAAGTTTTTCCTTTATTATCGGACCAAAGGCGTCCTTTATGTGGCCCTCAAACACCTCTTGACCCGTAACTAAAACGGCTGCCCTGCTAATTTCCCAAGGCAGGACCCTTATGAGCCCGCCGGCACTCGATGCTATGGACACCGCCTCAAGCACCACCGGCTTGGGCACCACAAGTGGTATTGCCCTGCCCGCAGCCACAAGATCACCCCTTTTTACCACTGTGTTGTTGTGACGAGTAGCCAGCATGACCTCGCCAAGGAGATTAAATGCCAACAACTGCTGCCGGTCCACCTGCAACAGGCCATCTATCCCTGCATAAAAACAGATTTTCCCTTCAGACGGTTGACTGCCATATTCAATGCCCGGGCCTGCTATGGCCTGTGCCATGGTCAGTGCTGCTTCATCTTCATGCAGTTCATGCCCTGAGAGTTCCAGCACGTAGATGTGATTTTTCCCCATGCGCCTCAAATGTGGTATGTCGCTGTCCTTAATCACATATCCTTTTCTGAAAGCAGGCCCTTTTTGCCTGCCAGGGATTATCTCGGTCATATCATGGGGAAGAACCATCCCCACGGCCTTGTTTACAGGAACCATCTTTAGGCCCATTCGTACACCTTTGAATCTCTCACAAAATTTTATAGTAGGCACCGTGCGCGCAGGCCCGACAAAGCACCCTGCCGTCTTTGGTCTTCACTTCCCTGCAGTCCTGAACATAGTCACCGCAGGCCTCGCACTGTACCCTGTTGACTGGTCTTCCCGGCAGATCGAAGACAGGCACTTCCAGTCCCACTTCCTGCACCCTGAAGAGCTCATTATCACTCATCAGCTTATAGGCCTTTAATTGGCGCCTGTATTTGTCCTTAATTTCCGGGCAATATTTCCGTGAAAGTTCTCTTGACTCTTCTCTGGCAACTATTCTGAATGCCTTACCGGTCTTCAGGTTAACAAAGGTCGCAGCCATTATCCCGTAATCCACCCATCTCAGAGAACGTTTGCCCAGAGAACAACCGGTCACTGACTGTATGGCATCGGTCGCGCAACGGTCAATCTCTACATAGACCATAAAAGATTTACGATCCTG
>CAZPDU010000012.1:0-2955 GCA_964585405.1 uncultured Thermodesulfobacteriaceae bacterium
TTTCGTTACAGACACCTTATACTGGATAAGACCGTGCTCACAGTGCCGATTTCCCAGTCAGGAGAAACGGCTGACACCCTGGCCGGGCTGCGCATGGCAAAAAAGCTGGGTTCACCTGTAATAGCTATTTGCAATGTGGTGGGGAGCACTATAACCAGAGAGTCAAATAGTACGATTTACACCCATGCCGGACCTGAAATAGGTGTTGCCTCAACCAAGGCCTTTACCAGCCAGCTTTCAGCCCTTTATGTACTTGCGCTTTATCTAAGCCAGGTTAAAAACAGCCTTGACGGGGCAGATATTAAAAGCAAAATCTCCGCCTTAATGAGTGTTCCCAGGTTACTGGAAGAGGGTCTTTTATCATGGCATAAACAGACCATGGAGTTGGCGGATATCTTTTACAGTTACAGGGATTTTTTGTATCTTGGCAGAGACATTAATTTTCCTGTCGCCCTGGAAGGGGCCCTTAAGCTTAAGGAGATTTCATACATACATGCCGAGGGATATGCAGCAGGAGAAATGAAACACGGTCCCATTGCCCTGATTGACAGGAATATGCCGGTTATAGCACTGGCACCCCGCGATCACGTATATGATAAGATGCTTAGTAATGTGGAAGAGGTAAAATCAAGGCGTGGCATTATTATAGTTTTTGGAGAAAAGGATGATGAAGGCATTTCCAGGATCGCAAAACATGTTGTTTCGGTCTCCAGACCAGAGGACCCTGACATCAATCCATTTCTTTATACTATTCCTTTGCAGTTATTGGCCTATGAAATAGCTGTTGCACTGGGGTGTGACGTAGATCAGCCACGCAATCTGGCAAAGAGCGTGACAGTTGAGTAGCCGTTTTTTTCTGGAATGAACAGGGGCCAGGCATTAATAGATTAATAAGGAGAATTCTTGAATGATTGCTGAGTCAGCTCATAAAATAAAAAAATTACTGATTACAGGTGCGGCTGGATTCATAGGATATCACCTTTCTAAAAGACTTCTGGAGGAGGATAGAAAAGTCGTAGGTCTTGACAATATGAACGACTATTATGATCCGGTTCTTAAAGAGGCTCGTCTTTCCCGGCTTACACCATATGCTAATTTCAAATCAGTGCGAAAGGACCTGTCGGACAGGGCGGCAGTGAAAGAACTCTTTGCGTCAGAGGGGTTTGATGGAGTGATCAATCTGGCGGCTCAGGCGGGCGTTCGCTATTCCCTGATAAACCCTCATTCCTATGTGGATTCAAACCTTGTGGGCTTTATGAATATACTTGAGGGCTGCCGGCATAATAATGTCAGGCATTTGGTCTTTGCTTCATCCAGTTCTGTATACGGGGCAAATACCAGAATGCCTTTTAGTGTACATGATAATGTGGATCATCCGGTATCCATCTATGCAGCTACTAAAAAGGCCAACGAGCTAATGGCTCACACATACAGTCACCTGTACGGCATGCGCTGTACCGGGCTGCGCTTTTTCACTGTTTATGGGCCATGGGGCAGACCCGATATGGCACTTTTTTTGTTTACAAAGGCCATATTAAATGATCGTCCTATAAATGTATTCAATAATGGTAAAATGCGGAGGGACTTTACATATATAGATGACATTGTTGATGGTGTGCTGAAGGTCCTGGATCGCCCTCCCATACCCAATCCCGAATGGACTGGTGACGCACCGGATCCTGCTTCGAGCTATGTACCTTACAAGCTCTATAATATTGGTAATAATCAGCCGGTGGAGTTGTTGCGCTTTATTGAAATAATAGAGAGATGTCTGGGAAAGAAGGCCCGGAAGAATCTTCTGCCTATGCAGCCAGGTGACGTGCCGGCTACCTATGCAAATATTGATGACATAATGAGAGATGTTGGATTTAAGCCTCGTACCACTTTGGAAGAGGGGGTTCCCAGGTTCATTGCCTGGTATAGAGATTATTATAATATTAATATCTAGTTTTTGCCTTGGATAAGATCTGATGCGCCAGCTAAATATTGCCCCATCACATACTCCTGTGATATGGCCCTTTCAATAAAGCAACCTGCCGCTATGAATTTATACTTTTTCAAGGGCGTTTTTGTCTATCCATGAGAAGGGATAGGGGTAAATTCTTGTCGGGTGTTTTCCGTTAATCGCTCGATCAGCATCTGAAAAAGTCTGTCAATACCCTCTTTGGTCACTGCGGATATATAAACCGATTCATTGCTGGCAGCAGAAACATCTCTTTCCAAAAGGTCTATTTTATTATAGACCCGTATCCTTGGAGTTGCCAACAGGTCCATTTCTTCCAGAATCTGTTCGACCGCCATTATCTCTCCCCTTCTATCCGGGCTGGTTATATCAATCACGTGTAAGAAAAGATGGGCATCTTCCAGCTCTTCCATAGTGGCCCTGAATGCTACCCGAAGATCTTTTGGCATGTATCGAATAAAACCGACAGTATCTGCCAGCAATACATCCCTTGTATCTGTCAGGGCAAGCCGTCGCGTTATTGGATCAAGGGTTGCAAACAGTCGATCTTCAGCCAGGACTTTGCTGCCTGTGAGTCGATTAAGAAGTGTGGATTTGCCTGCGTTTGTATAACCTATAATTGAAATTACGGGCAGGGCTCCCTTTCCTGTCCTGCGCTTTCTTCTTTCTCTCCTTCCCCTGGAAAGGCCCTTTAATTCGCGCTCAAGAGAGCTGATACGCTGCTTTACCCTCCTGCGATCCTCTTCCAGCTTGGTCTCACCTGGCCCTCTTCCTCCAATGCCCCCCATAAGCCTTGACATAGCAGTCCCTCGACCCATGAGTCTGGGGAGCAGGTAGCGGAGTTGCGCCAGTTCCACCTGGATTTTTCCCTCTTTACTTTGGGCCCTTTTTGCAAAGATGTCCAGGATTAATTGGGTACGGTCTATGACTTTGAGATCTACCATTCTGGCAATGTTGCTTAGCTGTTTGGCCCCGAGATCCTGGTCAAAGAT
>CAZPDU010000013.1:0-2152 GCA_964585405.1 uncultured Thermodesulfobacteriaceae bacterium
CTGCTGGTTGACGCCTATAATGCAATAAAGTCCTCTGCTGAGTGGGCAATACTTGACAGTCAGGACTTTACCAAGACGAGAAATCGCTTCATCGGGCTCTGGGAGTCAAGGGCAAAGGACTGGAAAATGGTGGAACTCGTCTTTGACGGCCAAGAAGAACATTGCCGGATAGAGAAACGGGGAAACCTGATAGTAGTTTATACGGATGCCGGATTTGATTCCCAGAGAGCGGATCGTTACATCCAATCCCATATTGGGGAAATCAATATAGATAATCCTAGCACAAAGCTCTTTTTAATCACCGCGGACAAAGAACTCAGGGACTCAGTCGGCCGATGGTGCGATTATTACATTGAACCGAGGTGGGCGCTAATACCTTATCTCAGTATAGAAGATTGATTCACTTCCATATTTCAAGCCTTCTGTAAGCATCGTAAAGGACTATCCCTACTGCATTTGATAGGTTCAGGCTTCTAACTTTGCCCCATATAGGGAGATAAAAACTTCTCTCGATATTTTCTTCAAGAAGAGAAGCCGGAAGTCCTTCTGTCTCCTTCCCAAAAACGAGATAACATCCCGGTGTAAATTCCGCTTCAGTATATATATGTTTTCCCCTAGTCGAGAAATAGAAAAAGTCACCTCCAGCATTTTCAGACATAAAGGCATTGAAATCGCTGTGATGTCTGACAATTACATCGGACCAGTAATCAAGACCCGCCCTTCTCAGATTTTTGTCGTCAACCTTAAAGCCAAGAGGGTGGATAAGGTGAAGGACAGAATTAGTTGCTCCGCAAAGTCGGGCAATACTACCGGTATTAGGTGGTATTTCAGGTTCTACAAGTACCACATTAAGAGAAGCAAGGGAAAAGGATGCTTCGGGTTGTTTCATGCCATTTTTCTGATCTTTTCTCTACACTCAGGGCACAACCCCTTCACATCCAACTTATGACCCAGTATCTTAAACCCAAAACGTTCTCCCAGGTCCCTTTCTATTTCACTTAATCGCGGATCTATAAATTCCTCAATCTTCCTGCATTCAACACACCGAAGATGACAGTGATGTTCGTGGCCATAAATATGCTCATAGTGCATATGGCCATCTTCAAAGAAGACATCCTGGATCAGGCCGGAATCTATCAAGAGGGGTAAAAGGCGATATATGGATGCCTTTGAGATATGTATACCCTTGCGTCTCATAGTCAGATAAAGTGAGTCCACATCAAAATGATCGTGTGTGGCAAAGATTTCTTGTATAATCTTTTCTCGTTCCTGGGTGTATCTTAACTTATTTTTTTTCAGGTATTCACGAAAAACTTGTAATTCCGATTTTTTATTCATTAAAAGAACCCTCGATTTACAAATTTTCAAAATTTATAAATTATGGTAAATCCATAAAATATGCTTAATAATTACTCTAGGTTATACTTGTGAAAAATCGCTAAGTCAAGCTTAAAGCAAACTTTTATTAATAAGCTTATGCTCAATATTATGAAGGATAAATATTCCGTCCCTCGTCAGCAGGCAAATATACAGGAAGTTAATAAAAACGCCCAGGGAGAAGTGAAATGACAGCAAGAGAAAAAACGGAGATTTGTAAGAATTTGGGATTTATTGGTGGAGGACAGATGGCAGAAGCCCTTATCAAGGGAATGCTATCAAAAAAAATTTTGAAACCGGGCCAGATTACAGCATCTGATTTGACAGAAAATAGAAGAAATTATCTAAAGAGATCATTTAGGATAAATACGACTGCTGAAAACAGGGAAGCAGTTGCAGGGTCTGATATTATTATTCTGGCGGTGAAACCCCATGTAATTTCTGCGGTCCTTGAAGAAATAGGCCCTATTGTAAACAGCAATCATATTATTGTATCCATAGCTGCAGGAATAATCATTCACTCTTTGGAAAAAAGACTCCCAAAGGGCACAAAAGTAGTGCGAGTAATGCCCAATACACCTGTGTTGGTTCAGGCTGGTGCTGCGGCAATCTGTAAAGGGACAGCCGCCAGGCAAAGTGATCTGGATATAGTCCTGCAAATATTTCAGGCAGTGGGAAAGGCAGTTGTGATAGCAGAAACTTTGATGGACGCGGTTACGGGCCTCAGTGGTAGCGGACCGGCATATGTATTTACATTTATTGAGGGATTAATTGA
>CAZPDU010000014.1:0-9145 GCA_964585405.1 uncultured Thermodesulfobacteriaceae bacterium
GTCCCTGAAGAAAGAAATCCATGAGGAACCTCAGCTTAGCTTGTCTCTTAAGCGGTAACTCTCACCTCCTAACATGAATATGTGTGAATGATGGATGATCCTGTCCACTATGGGCACTGCCACGTTATCATCAAAGAAGAACTCACCCCAGTTGGTGAAATCCTTGTTGGTGGTGATGATGAGGGAGCGATACTCATACATGGCATTTATAAGCTGAAACAGGTTATACATTCCCTTTTTGTTCATGGGCAGATATCCCAGTTCGTCCAGGATCAGCACGTCAAACTTAAGAAGACTGCCTATCTTTTTCTTGAGCTCGCCTTTGAGTTCGGCTATCTCAAGGACTTCTACCAGGGAGGCAGCATTAATAAAGAACACCTTGTAGCCTGCCTCTATGGCCTTGAGTCCTATGCCGGAGGCAAGATGAGTCTTGCCAAGACCTGGAGGGCCAATGAAGACGATGTTTTCCCGGTTGTCGACGAAGCTAAAGTCAAGCAGCCGGTTTATCTGACGTTTGGTAACAGTGGTCTGCCAGCGGTAATCGAATTCCTCCAGCCGTTTGAGCACAGGAAACAAGGCCCGTCTCAGATTGAGCCTGATACGGTTCTTATCCCGCATGGCAAGCTCATGATCCGAAAGCATTTCAGCAAACTGCAGATAAGATATTTCATTGGATTCGGCCTGAGAGACCAAATCGCCCAAGGCCTCGGCAATACAGTTGAACCTCAGACTCTTGTACTTCCCGGCTACATCTTCAATGGATGGCATGCCGCCCTCCTTCCACCTTATTTACCCTTGCGATGTTTGCATACCTGGCCAGGTCCACCGAAGTGCCTGAAGATTCAGACTGAATTACTCTCCTTTCAGATAGGCTGTATGCCTCCAGATAATCCTGTATCTTGGTGACAGTAAGGCTCGGCTGTCTGGCCAGCCTCTCCATAATGCCTGAATCCAGACAATCGTATCCGGACAGCACGCTTATCAGGCCGGCCAGCTGATCCTTGTATATCTTTGGAGAGGTTGCCTTAAGGAGCTTACAGATGCTCCTTCCCAGTAAATTGCCAAGCTGCTTTTCAACAGATGTCTCAAGGTCGGCGGTGCGCTTTTCATGATCACGGTAGTGGTTGTTGTTCTTAATGACCCGGCCCTTTTCCTGGCAAACAACATGTTCAGCAATGTGAGCCCCGGTCTCTAAATCAGTTATGAGAAGCTTGTGATCTATTGCATCAACACCAACGGTCGCCTTCTGATAAGCCATTGGAACAGAGTACTTGTTAGACTGCCAGGAAATAAGCCCTGTCTTGTCAACCTTGCGGATCTCAGGGGAGCCGGCTGTCTTTTTTATACAGGAAGGCGTAAAATAAGACTTCATTACACCCAGTTCCTCTACTTCGTAAAACTGCCTGGGAACCTTTCCTGTCGTACCATGCCTGCGGGCATTGGCAGTCTCTTCAAGCCAGTTTGAAAGATAGGCCTCAAGATCAAACCAGTCAGAGAAGGTCTCAGCGTAAAGGGCATTGTTCTTGACGTATTTGACCCCGGCCTCCACCTTGCCCTTGCTCTCAGGATCATATCCTTCACAGACCCGGATCTGAAAACCAGCTTGCATGGCATACTGATAGAAACGCTGATTCAGCTCCAGCTCACGGAAGATCTCCTTTATTACCACCAGGCGGGTCTGATCATATACACACTCCTCCGGACATCCGCCAAAATAACGAAAAGCTGCATCATGAATGTGGATAAAGGCATCCGTGTCAATAGGACGAGGATAGGCCGTTACATACATCAACCTGGAATAGGACAATACAAAGACAGCAAAATAAACAGCCCTTGTCTCATCCCCAATCTGAACCTGACGAAGCTCACCCAGGTCCACCTGGCACTGCACACCTGGAATCATGTCCAATACCGGCTCGTAATAGCGCTTTTGCTTGAATGCCACTGTCTTCTTCAAAGAACGGATATGGCGCCGCACAGTACGATCTGATATCTCAATGCCTCCCACCTTCTCCTTGAGCTTTCTGAACACCTTGACCGCACTGAGCCTGGGATAGGTCTTGAGAAGATGGATTATGTAATCCCGGTAGTCATCAAGAACCTTGTGGCGCTCACGGTTTTCCTGCATATCCGTGATAGCTGCCTCGTCTAACCGCAAATACTTACGAACAGTATTCCTGGATGCCCCCAGCTCATTTGCAATTGAACGAATCGAACTTCCCTTTCCATTATCGTAAAGTGCTTTCATCTTGTGAATCATGACCCACTCCTTCATTGCCTTCCTCCAGAGATCTAAAATCAAAGAAGGAAAAATAACACACCGCTACTTTGTAGCTGGACTTTTACCCCTCTGAAGGTGGGTCAATTTTATTGGCCATTTCTAGATCATTTTAATTGGCCATTAGCAAAACGGCAGGTTCGCGATTTTTATTATTGAGCGGCGTGCAACTCTTCTCTAACGACACGGCGAAGGACTTCTTCAAGAGGTTGTTCTTGACGTTCCATGTGTTTTCTCAGGGCGTCATTAAGCATAGTCTGGTAGCTCCCCCCGCCTTGATCCTCTACCTTAGACCGGAACCAGTCTATAATGTCACGATCAAGTCGTATGGTGATTCGTACTTTATTTCCAGAGGATGGAAGCACGGTACCCCTTTTTCCCTTGCTAAAATCATATTTCGCTTTCATATTGCTTTACCTCATAACGCACGGCTTTTCGTGCAGAAATTATACGAATGTTTTCCTCTCGCCATGTATATACCACTACCAGAATTCGACCGAAGGCGTCCATCCCAATAGTGACATATCGCTGTTCACCTTTCTGAAAATCCTCAAGGGTAACGGCATTTGGATCGTCAAAAACCGCAAATGTGTCTGCGAACGAAATCCCGTGTTTAGACTTATTTTCGTTAGCCTTTGATTCATCCCATTCAAACATGGTAACCTATAATATGTACAAATGTATGCACATGTCAAGTTTTAATTGCGAACGACCAGCTCACAAGCCCCGCCACAATGCATACAACAAGCAAGGAAAACACGGGGTCTTGTGAAGCGCAATGTTAAGTTTTATTCAACAATTCAAAGATATCAATTAAAACTCTATCTAAACGTTTTGAAGATAATGATTTCTCAGAGTACGTATCATGATCTGAAGTTTTGTTTTTCCTGTTGTTATAAAGCCTGATTATTTCGAGTTTTGTCCACCGTTTCTTTGTGCAAAGAGGAGAAAGTACCCATTTATCAGAGTAAAAACTCCATCCCTCTCCATTGCTATCTATAGCATTATATGTTTTTTCTTTCAGGTTGATTAGCTTTGAAAGTCTTTTTGCTAGAGTAATTGCCGATCTACCACAAATCACAACACCATCGATATCTACTATTACCGGGTATTTTGGTTTTCTAAATAAAAAATGAACAGGTGGAGTTTTATCCATATCTTTTTCTATTTTTTAAACTTAACATTATATCTTAAGCAGACTCTGCTTTTTTAAGCATACTCCAAATCACAAAATCCATACACGGATTTAATAAGAAAATCAAGAAAACGGCATTTTTGATTAAATATTGGGCAGATACGGCAATATGGTAAGAAGGGGCATATTTCTTTTTAAAGACGTACTTTTCCCAAGTGGAGCCCAGAAGTCTGCTTTTTCTTTCTTATTTGAGTATTATGCAGAGTCTGTATAGTAATGAAGATTTGTTATTTTGAGGAGTGCGTTAGAACATTTCAGGTCCTATTTCTGGATCTGATGGGCTATAAAATTAATTGGGACTGTATAGCCCCTCAAGTTTCCTGAATGATGAGTCGACAAGAACCATAGATCCCAGGAAATGAGAACTAATTTTGTCAAAAAGCATTTTATTCCATACAAGGCCTTATTCTCACCCTGGTTTTCATTCTAACCTTATCTCTCGTTTCATGGTCTCAACATACGACCTGGATAGGCAAGGTCGCAAGTGTCAGCGACGGTGATATGGTGATACAATCAATGTAATGCACGATGTTAATACCGAAAAAATTCTCCTTTTTGGAATAGACTGCCCTGAGAAGGGACAGGCTTTTGCAAAAGGGCCAAAAAGTTCAGTCCGGAGGGCCGGTTATATCGGTGGGTTAGGTCATAGGTGCCACATCCCCTTTCGTTTGGAAATTCCCGTTATTCAGACAGGTTGAACAGAATTATGAGGTTGTATGGAGACATTGAATTGCCGAGGGCTTGACTGTCCTCAGCCGGTGCTGAGGACCAGGGATTTTATTGAAGCCAATACCCAGACCCTGGCATTTATAGTGTTAGTTGACAATCCCGCAGCGGCCCAAAATGTTGTACGTTTTGTTGAAAGCCAGGGTTTCACTGCGTCTCTTGACCAAATCGACAATGGTTTTGAGATCAAGGCTGAAAAGTCAGAAGAAACCGGTAGCGAATCCGTGGCCGCCGAGCCGGCCACGTCGAGTAAGAAAACGCTGGTACTGATCCCCAAGAATACCATGGGTTCGGGAGATGATCTTCTGGGATCAGGACTCATGCTCAATTTCTTAAATACGCTCAACGAGATGGGAGAGACACTCTGGAGAATAATTTTTCTCAACAGCGGGATAAAACTGACGGTTGAAGGAGCCAAGACCTTGCATGCCATAAAGCAGCTGGAGGCTCAGGGTATAAGCATTCTTGTATGCGGTACCTGTCTCACGCACTTCGATCTGCTGGATCAAAAAGGGGTGGGTGAGACCACGAACATGCTGGATATTGTGACAAGCCTGCAGCTCGCGGACAAGGTGATCAGTGTGTGATGTCCGTTTGTATATTATTGCAGGAAGAGACCGCGCGGGCCAGAGTATTTGACAGGGTCACAAAGTTTTCAATGCTCAACACCTCTGCCCTGCAGCCCGGATCTATTCCGCAGACCTCCAGTGCTTGAACAATTTCGTCCTGCGAAAAAGCAGATAGCCCCTTAAGGGCGTTTGTCAATTTCTTTCGTCTTTTCTGAAATGCCTGTCTGACAATTTTTTTAAAAAATGCAAAATCCGTTGCAACTGTAACAGGTTCTCTGAATTCCATTTGTACCAAAGTCGATGTGACCTTGGGACGAGGCCGAAAAAGGCCCGGCGGTATATCCATCATTCTGGTGACATCAGCGCAATATCCCGTAATGACTGACAATATGCCGTAAGCCTTGCTTCCAGGACAAGAGATAAGACGCTCGGCCACCTCCTTCTGAAACATCAAGGTGGCCCTGTTTATATGATCACGTTCTTCGATCAGCTTAAACACTATCTGGCTTGAGATATTATAGGGCAGGTTGCCTATTATTTTGAGAGTGCCTCCCATCTCTTCCGCAAGACCCTGGAAGGAGACCTTGAGGATGTTTGAATGACGCAATTCCACATTCCCCGGTAAAGGCCTCTTTTCGCTCACCCATTTAATCAATCTATCATCTATTTCAAGGCCGATAACTCTCGAGGCCTTTTTTGAAAGTTCCATGGTCATGGACCCGAGCCCTGCACCCAGTTCTACTACTCGATCTCCGGGCTGTATGCCGGATAGTTCTGCTATGGTCTCAATGGTGCCCTGGTGTACAAGAAAGTTTTGACCAAGGGAGTGTTTGGGCAGTGGAAAGCCGGGTTTATAGACACTATTTATGAAAGGTTTCTTTGCTGGATTTTGAATCGTCATGATTTTTTTTTATAACACGATTCATTCGTCTTTTCTGACGACGACCATAGAGATACATGGCTGAAAAATACGATATTATTGCAAAGGGAAGAGCAAAGACTATTCCTCCAAGCAGCACTGATACCATTGACCTGAAGCTGTTTATATATATCAATTTTACTGCTTCAAATATACTTGTATCACGGGCTAAACTCATGAGGTACTTTACGTGTTCCCAGGAGAGCGAGCTGCCTGTAAGGATAGTGCCTACTTTCCAGGATACATAATACTGTAAGGGAATCGTAAAGGGATTGCTTACCAGAAAACTGACAATAATTCCGGCCACAAGATTGCCCCTGCCGACAGCGCAAAAAAAGATTATGAGAACAGTATGGAATGGAATTGTGGGTGTGAGTCCAATAAAAACCCCTATGGCAACACCTCTCGCAAGATTGAATGAATCCCCCCTGAGCCTCAACAAACGAAGCCACTGATATCTCAATGTTCTCCCGGGACTGATCCCTTTTTCGTCTTTCCCGGAACTGAGACTGTTTCTTTTTTTGTCAGCAGAGACAAGCTCACCCATGAGTGTTTATCCGTAACAATACATCCTGCTCAAATACCGAGGAATGGAAGCCTTGAGTATACATCCGCATCTTCCTTGATCAGTATCCCGGCCTTTACCTGATGATAACCCGCCAGAGCAACCATTGCGGCATTATCAGTACACAGTTCAGGGTATGGGAAATAGACCTTGCAGCCAAGCTTCTCTGTCTCCTCGGCCATTCTGGCTCTGAGCCTGGAATTGGTTGCAACTCCTCCTGTCACCGCTATCCTGAGTATATCATGGCTTTTTGCAGCAAATAAGGTCTTTTCCACAAGCACGTCAACAACTGCCTCCTGAAACGAGGCACAGATATCCTGAACAGGTAGCGGGCCCTGACTGGACAATTTCTTGACCGAGGTCAAAACAGAAGTCTTAAGACCACTGAAGCTGAAATCAAAAGGTGTTTTTAAGAGTTTTGCCCTTGGAAAAGAAAAGGCGAAGGGATCTCCTTTTTCAGCAAGTTGGCTGATTACAGGACCTCCAGGATACTCAAGTCCAAGCATTTTTGCCACTTTATCAAAGGCCTCTCCGGCGGCATCATCCCTGGTCTGCCCAAGGAGTTCTGCTGATAGAAAATTATTAACCACGTAGAGGTTTGTGTGGCCACCTGATACCACAAGACCTACAAATGGAAATGAGGGAGTGTGTTCGCACAGGAACACGGAAGAGAGATGTGCGTGAAGGTGATTTACACCTGTCAGGGGAATATCACGGGCCATTGCCAGAGCCTTGGCAAAGGACAGTCCCACAACCAGCGAACCCACCAGTCCTGGACCCTGGGTAACTGCTATTGCATCTATTTCTGATCTGTTCGTGCCTGCATCCATGAGCGCCTTTTCCACAACCCTGACTATGTCTTCAAGATGGTGTCTTGAGGCCAACTCAGGAACGATCCCCCAGTATTCCTTATGAATGTGAACCTGAGAGGCCACAACATTGCTCATCAACTGCCTGCCGTCCTTTAGTACCGCAGCCGCAGTTTCGTCACAGGACGTCTCTATGGCAAGGAGATTTCTGGAATTGAATTTGTCTTTAGTCATAAACAATCTAAAATATTAAATAGCTCAATTGAACTTGACAGTAACATAACCCCTATGGTATCGCACATCCGTTCGCAGCCCCCGTAGCTCAGGGGATAGAGCACAGGATTCCTAATCCTGGTGTCGCATGTTCGAATCATGCCGGGGGCACCATTAGCTGAGCTGGCTGAAAGGAAAACTGGCTGATATACTGACAGGAAATTGTTTTTCTGAACGATTCATCAATCAGGGCCGTCAGCGGCGCCATTCAATGAAAAGAATAGCCTGTGCAGATCCCAAATGTCAAGAGACGTCAAGAAAGGGGACATTGTGTTACCCTTGCCATGGATTCCTCTGCTGGAAGCAGTTCAAAGATCTACCATAACAAATGGGACCGCCCGATAAAGCCATTTCAGTATAGACCCGTCTCATGAAACATCCAAGTGAAATGCCATACCTGGTCTATGCGGACTCTGAAGGCCATATCTACGACTTACCTGCACTTAAGATGGCAGGAAGAAGTGGACGTGTCTTGCATCCGGTAGACCTTAAAGATCTCATTCCCCTGCCTGAGGGGAGTGAGCTTTTTGTGCTTCCTGACCGCCTGCCTGTGGGCTGGGATCAGGATCGGGATGATATGGTGGTGCTGGATGAAGATCCTGCCAGTGCCAGGGGGAAAGTCCGGGCGGTTGCTGCCTTCATGGCCCCTGCCCATACCCAGACCGCGCTTGCTGCCTTCTACAAGCCAAGTTCCGACATTCCTCCTCTGCCTCTCTTTACTTACACTGCCGTTGGCTGGTGGAAAGGGCATTTCTGGGCAGCAGGCTTCAGGAGTGATCCTGATATACGTCAGGATTTTTGCAACTTCCGGCCTGAAGAAGTCCGCAAAAAGACCATCGTCATGCTTAAAAAAAATAAGAAAAACAGACTAATACAACATCTGGGAAAATGCAGCCTCCCCTATGGTTGTCCTGCTGCAAAGAATCTTTTTCTGGGAAGGTGGGAGGCCCCTCTTCCCACTTCACCTGTCTGTAATGCAGCCTGCCTGGGATGTATATCATTGCAACCAGATGGCGTTCCTCCTGCCAGCCAGGACAGGATTACCTTTGCACCCACAGCAGAAGAGGTTGCAGGGGTTGCGGTGCCCCATTTAAACAAAGCACAGAGACCTGTCGTGAGTTTTGGGCAGGGATGCGAGGGAGAACCTCTGCTGCAGGCGAAATTGCTTGAACGGTCGGTGATCAAAATACGAGAGGAGACCGATAAAGGGACTATTAATCTCAACACCAACGCCAGCCTTCCGGGAAAAGTGCAAAACCTTATTTCTGCCGGGCTTGACAGCATAAGGATCAGCATGAACAGTACACGAAGAGAATATTATCATGCCTACTTCAGACCCAGGGGCTATGATCAAAATGATGTGCTGGCTTCATGGAAGATCATGAAACAGGCTGGACGCTTTGTTTCCATAAATCTGTTTATCCTGCCGGGTCTCACGGATGAGATGGCAGAGATAGACCGGCTCTCCGACCTGATAGAGGATTTGGGCCTTGATCTCATCCAACTCAGAAATCACAGCATTGATCCTGACTGGTATTTAGATGGCATAGGTTACGATTATACAGGTCATCGGACAGGGATAACGGGTATGGTAACAATGCTTAAAAAGCGTTTTCCAAATCTCCGGTTCGGCTATTTTAATCCGTATTTGAGATCGGATTAATGCTGGTGTAAGATAGCCCGCAAATTAGCCTAAATAATGCCAGGGGACTAAACAATGGAATATAAAAAGACACTAAGCCTTCCCAGGACGCGTTTTCCAATGAAGGCAAATCTTGCTCAACGAGAGCCTGAAATGCTCAAGCGCTGGA
>CAZPDU010000015.1:0-7969 GCA_964585405.1 uncultured Thermodesulfobacteriaceae bacterium
GCCCCACACCTGAACGCCGAGGGCAACAAACAATACATCCACCCGCCCGTGATGCGCTGCCAGAACAGCCTCCTTAACATCGGTTGTGGTTTGTCCGGTACCGGACAATTGACGGTACTGAGCGGCCGCTTGTTCTTGTGCTTGCATAAAGAAGGGCTGCACGATCGGCCAGGCTTGGGCATGGAGTTCTTCCGGCCTTAGCTCCTCTGGGCTGCCCGGAATTCCTTCCGCTACGAGATGAGGATAAGAGTTTGCCTCTTTGTACAGTGGAAAGAGATATTCAACGCCTGCCAGCACGACAGGCGATTGCCTTCCTACAAGCAAGTTAGGTAGCTCGTCGTCAATCTTGTGGAACCAACGCAGAAGCGCATTTTTGTCTTCGTCTCCGGGATCATGACCGTGGAACATCGCCCCACGATCCCCTGTTCTCGCCGATGATGTACCAGTATGGAACTGTAGCTGTTTGTCAAAACGATCATATTGAAGTGCCTCAGTCATGCTTTGAGGCATAGTTTCCAGATTGATCTCATCCACTGTGTTCCGTGTGCCTTCCAGCAGCCTGACTTGATTCTGGCTAAGCGCCAGGATGTAAAAGTGGCCGTCGCTAGCGAAGAACGGAAGTAACGGCTTGAGATGAAAACGGTGCGAGATCATCACCAGTTCTTCAAATGGGAGAGGCAGGCGATAGGAATGAAACTCTTCTGATGTAAAAAATACCGCCAAACCGTGGCTCTGGTTTCGCCAGAAGCCAGACTCCTGCAATAGACGCTGAGCGGGCTTAAGTATTTCCCGCACGTCAGGGGAGCGCAGACCCTTGGCCAGCAAACCTTCCTCCGCCTTTCGGAGCAAATTCTTGAAGCGAATGGGATCCTGTTCGGTTTCTCGACCTGCTTGATGAGTTGGCATGAATAGCGAGACATGCCAGCCAGAATTTCCGACTAGGAAGGTTTTTAATTCCGTCATAGTTATTGCATCCATAGAGAAAATCTCCTTTTATCTTTGCTATTTCAAAGACAGGGCAAAGAAGGCTAACGAGTGTATAGAACATGGAAAGAAAGTGTCCGCCCTTGAAAATAAAAATAAGCTTCTTTACCTGATTCCTTATCTTCCTGTTTTCCTCCATCAACCTCTCTATCTTTATACCCGCCTTGCTCACCGCCTGCGCCCTCATCTTGAATATCTTCCCTATCTCCACGTTTGTTAATCCAGTGTACCGCCTTATCAAATATATCGCTACCTGCTTCTCTACGGATTTATTTGTGGTAATGATCATGTTTGCTACCCCTGGTAGCTACCTGTTATGTTTCCTCTTTGTATTCCCGGAAGTTTTCCATAAGTTGTTTGAATGATGCGGGTTTGTATCTCTCAAAGCTGACTTCATCCACAAAAACATAATCATATCTCACATCATCCTGCAGACGGTTTATGTCTTCGCACCATTGCCGCAGCCGGGCCATTTTCAGCGGCACATCAAAAGGGGGGTCGATGTAGATGAGCTTCAGCACGCCCTGGGCCTCGATCTCCTCGCGCAGCGGCCCGTTTTTCAGCGATGACAGAATCAGCTTGTTGTCGCCCCAGATCAGCTTGTTCGTCCAGCCCTTGAGCTGGCGGCCACGCTCGTCGAACAAGCCAAGTTGCGCCCCTGTGTCTTCGGACTTTTCCGCCCTTGGCTCGTCCACCTGCTCGATCACCTGAAACGGCAGCACGATGTTACAAACCTCGCTGGTCTTGCCGTTCCAGACCAGTTCGACCTCCCGCTTGTCCTCGAACAGCAGAAACCGGTATTTCTCCGGCAGCTCCCGGCCCGATTCCAGATAGCGAATGATCTCCTGTCTTTCCAGGTCGGTCAGTTTCAGCATGTTTTGTCCTTCGCAATATTCATGAAGCCGCTCCCACAGGCATTGCAAACATAACACCAATAATGGGCAGTGCCGGATAATAATTACAAAAACTCAAAAGGATGATTAAACTTTAAAAAAGCACTCTTTATAAAAAGGGCAATGTTTTAGGCATCTGCTCAATTATTTTATTAGGGTTCATATTCCTCAATATTTAATATATTTTTAGAATCAAATTGTTCTTTTATTTCGTCTATCGTTATATCTGATTGTAAAAGATGAATTAAAAATTCAATCCATTTATCATTATATACATAGTCGTTATGAGGTTCATCATAATGACAATAATCAGTATTTGTGTCAAATGGATCATATGCGCCTCCTGGCGGACGAATAACAAAAACAGTATAAATATATCTATGTCTCGGGTGATTCAGAATTTTTTCGCCAAATGTTTCATTCACTTTATCAATGACTTGCCCTGGCCTTAATCTGCCTATGTTAACTCCTTCTATCTTAATTTTTCTGTCTTTGACTAACACTGTTATTTTCTCATATAGTTTTTTATCTTTTTGTTCAAGTTCATCAAAATTTACAAATTCTATCGCAAGATCATTTCTATTTGTGTTAGATATTTTCGGAACTTGTAGTAATTTAATGCTATATTCCTGAGAGTTAAAAGTGTCCTCATCCAGTGATGTTCTGTATTTATTAACATAATCTATTATTTCTTTTAGATCTCTCGAAAGAGCAATTTTACTTGATTTCATCTGTTCTTTAGTACGAAGATGCGAAAATTGAAGAGAATAAACTAATGATTCATTAAGCGCATATTTATTTCCAAATAACTCTATCAGCAAATTTTCGTAATTATATAAAAATGCTTGGCATTCGCCAAATATTAGAATGTCAACTTCACGTTTTTCTATATGCCTGTGTTCAATTTTATTTCGCAATTGAATAAAAAATTGCAAATTCTTTTTAACTGGTTCTTTTAATTTTCCATATCTTTTTATTCAAGTAGATAGCTCCCACGCTTTCCTTTCACCATCAACTGTTTCATATCTTCCAGTTTTCTTTTTATAAAAATATTTATTACCAATGGTGTGATTAAAATAAGCATGAAATAGTCTCGTCCATGATATTACCATTAGTGCTATGAATCCCTCACATCTGAAGGTTGTCCTTGGCTTATTATAAATCTCAACGGCGAGTAGCGCTGAATCAATAGATGATTGTAATAGTGTTTTTGTCCGTCCTTTTCGTAGAGATACAGCCATAATTTTAGAACCCCACCGAAATAAGAGTTTTTGCGGCGCGAAGCCGACGCCAAAACTCATGTTGAACTGAACCGCTCTCATCTGGGTCATCCTGGAATTTTCTCGACGCCGTTCGGCCGCTTGCGGTATTCTATGCCCGTATTTGGGAGAGAGTCAAGAAGTAATGCCTGGTTTCCGGCACAATATGGACTGGTTCTTCGCAGGCACTGGTTGGATTCTTGGTGGAGCAGAGGGATATATCCGGTATGTGGGTGCATCCTGAGGATGCCGCAGAGAATGCGGTTGTCTTGTTCGTATATTGTGCGGGAGCCCGGCTTGACGACGGTGGAATTCATGGAGGAGCCCTCCGTTTCGGGAAGAGAATTGAGATTAGGCCCATTAAGCCGTTGCAGCAGCAAGCTGGTTATACCGCACCAGATCAAGGATATATTCATCCTAAAAGTACGCGAATATTTACATTGCCTTTGCCCTTTAAGGTAAAATTACGACCACCTGTCTGCGTGCAACACACAGGCAAATTCGGCTCCGCGAAAACCTGGTACGGTGAACTTGCACCCTGTCAGTTACGTGCCATGCCTGGCATGGCACACACGCCACGTGTCTGTGCCGGCATGTCCCTCGCCTTCTCCAGCATACGCATGCTGGGACTTTTCAAGGTTATTTAAAGCATTTATCTAGTATCAAAACAGTCCATTGACGAATACATATAATGTATGTATATTTTGACAATGGACATCACTTGGGACCCAAATAAGGCTGAGGTCAACTTTAAGAAACATGGGATACGATTCTCCGATGCTGAAATGGTCCTTTTTGACTCCTTTGCCATGACCATTGAAGAACAAATGGTTGCAAATGAATTACGATATGTGTCCGTTGGGACGGATGCAGTGGGACGAATAATCGCCGTCGTTTATTCATACAGATCGGATAGCATTCGATTGATTTCAGCCAGAAAAGCGACCCGCAAGGAAAGGACACAATATGAAGAAGGAATATAATTTTGAAAATGCCAAAAGAGGCCCGGTTGTACCCGCTAAGGGTAAAACCAGGATTACCATGTATCTTGATACAGATATTCTCGAAGATTTCCGTGAGAGGGCGGACAAAACTGGATATGGTTACCAAACCATGATTAATGAGGCACTTAGAGAATATCTTTCTAAAAGCGGAAAGCCTCTCGATGAGACGTTAATCCGCCAGGTAATTCGGGAAGAATTGGATCGGATTGCCCATCATTGATATATCGTATTCCAAATATTCATTTGTTTTTATTTCGGCCTTCTATTTTGTGAGGCCGCTTTTATTTGAGGCAAACAAAATAAGAGTTTTTGCGGCACAAAGCCGACGCCAAAACTCATGTTGAACTGAACCGCCCTGGTCGGGATCACCCTGGAATTTTCTCCACGCCGTTCGGCCGCTTGGGGTATTCTATGCCTGTATTTGGCAGAGAGTCAAGAAGGTAGTGTCTGGTTTCCGGCGCAATATGGACTAGTTCTTCGCGGGCACCGGCTGGATTTTTTGGGAGTGCATAGAGATATATCCGGTATGTGGAAGCGCCTTGAGGATGTCGCAGAGACTGCGGTTATCTTGTTCATATAGTGAGCAGAAGCCCGGCTTGACGATGGTGGAATTCATGGAAGAGCCCTCCATTTCGGGAAGAGAATCGAGATCAGGACCATTAAGCTGGTGTGGCAGCAAGACGGGTTTTTCCGAAGCCTGAAATCAGAACAATTATCGGATTACGGGTTGGTTAACAGAAGGTCTACTAAGTTGAATGCTTGACTATGTCTGTTACTATAACTCTACTCGGCTTCATTCTACACTGGAATACAAAATCCCATTTGCATATGAGAAAGAATTATGCAGTAAAGCGGCTTTAAATAATGTGTCTGTTTTTACTAGACCACAACACCCCTTACTAAAAAACAGATATCAGTTAGACTCATACTTGGATAATATATCATTAAGTTAATATATTTGAATGCTTTCCGGTATTTGAACAGTGGCTTTCTGATGTTTTCTGGCTATATCATTGACATAATCAAATTAAATAGTTTCTCTCTCAGAGTTGGCTAATTTGTTCTACTTTTTAGTTTTCAACAGCGCTATGTGTTTTTTTGCTATTATTCTGATTTTGGCTGCTTTCCAGCTTTATGATTCGTGGCAATAAGCTTTTTTCTGATATTTCGTTGACATGGCAGCTCATCTTCCCTATACTTTAAATTAATAAAATACTTATCGTACAAGGTGTTCAATGTGTAAAATTGGTATCCTGGTTCAAAAAATGAGATAATTCTGTTCCAGAATAAGAAAAAAACATACATAAACACCATCGCAAATAACATCAAAAGAAACTGATTTTATTGATGATATCCGATAATCAACAAAAAAGTCTTACTGAAAAATCTATTTCTTTGCTCAAGGAGAGTTTTGAGCTGTTGAATTGCTGTTTTGGCAAAGACGATTTTGATTACTCGCTTTAGTAGTGATATTTTATTGGGGCTGTACCGTAGCTGTTATTAGTCACTAAACATCACACTCTTCCAACTCTAAAATCTCAAAAAGAGAGTTTGTTGATCCAAGAAATAGACTCTGGTTTTGCTGTCGCTCAACATTAAGTAAGTGTAAGTATCATACCTACATCATGAACTTGTTTTCATAACACAAAAAAATGAAAAAAGGGGGATACTATGGATTTAGACGTAAGTGTTTTATGGAATACTTTACAGAGTTCACTTGCAGGTCAGATTCCTCAATTGCTCGGAGCGCTAGCCATATTATTACTAGGGTGGTTGATTGCTCTGATATTGCGTGCCGGGGCCCGCAAGGGATTAAATTTTTTAGGTGTTAATAGGCGTTTTGAGCAGATTACAGGTCAAAGCATAAACATCGAAAAAGCAGTAAGTGTAGGTTTATTCTGGATTGTGCTGCTTTTCGTGTTGACGGCAGTATTCAACTTATTTGATTTATCGTTGGCTTCTGGTCCTTTTGCCGCATTATTGACTCGCTTGTTCGAATATGTGCCGAGCCTGTTGGCTGGTTCATTGCTGGCCTTATTGGCTTGGTTAATCGCCAGCGTGGTGCGTGCAGTGGTAAGCAAAACCCTCTCTAAAACCTCATTGGATGAAAAACTTTCTAAACACGCCGGTATGGTACCGATAAGTTCCAGCCTGAGTCAGGCTCTATTTTGGCTTGTCATCTTACTGTTTGTGCCTGCTATATTAGGTGCTCTGCAAGTTGAAGGCCTTCTGAGCCCGCTTAGGGAAATGGTTGCCGAACTGCTTGACATTTTACCTAATGCCTTGGCAGCATTCATCATCGGGGGCATAGGGTGGATTATAGCTGTTGTATTGCGCAATATTACAACTAATCTACTTCGATTGGCCGGTGCAGATCAAGTCGGTCAGCGTGCAGGATTAAAGGAATCAATGCAACTGTCTAACCTGGTCGGATTATTGGTGTTTGTGCTCATAATTCTACCTGCGTTTATTGCCGCACTTGACGCCCTTAAGATTGAAACAGTATCTAAACCAGCTACGGACATGTTGCGTATGATGCTGGCTGCGATTCCCCACCTCGCTGCAGCCGGCCTGATACTGTTCATCACTTGGCTGGTTGCCTCATTCGCTTCTCGACTGCTGGCCAGCTTATTGTCTACCTTTGGCTTTGACAATTTACCTCAGCACGTCGGACTTGCCCATGCATTTGAGAAGACCTCGGCCTCCTCTTTTGTTGGTCGGATAGCGCTGTTTTTTGCTATGTTATTTGCTACAGTCGAAGCGGCCAATCAGCTCGGTTTTGGGCAGGTAGGAGACATGGTGGGCATCTTTATTCGCTTCGGTGGCGATGTGCTTCTGGGCTCATTAATACTGATTATTGGATTCTGGCTCGCCAATCTTGCCTATGAGGCGATTGATCGTGCCAGCGGACCTGCTACTAAGGGCCTGGCGCGAATCGGACGTATTGCGATTCTCTCTCTGGTGTTGGCTATGGGTTTGCGTGCCATGGGTATTGCCGATGATATCGTCAATCTTGCCTTTGGGCTTACACTGGGGGCAATCGCCGTGGCAGTGGCACTATCCTTTGGCTTAGGAGGACGAGAAGCGGCCGGTGAGCTCATGAAAAACTGGCTGTCTAAATTCCATTCCGAGAAAGATTAAACTTAAATATAGTTGGTAGATGCCGTTTGTTGATCATTTATAACAAACGGCATCTACCATGTTCTAAAAGCCAATTTCTTTTCCAGAATGACCTGGTTCTTGAACTTTTCCTTCCCTCTGTGTCAATGTAAGTGAGACACCTATCCCTTGATAAATTAGTGTATAAGGGCGGGTAGGAGAAATTACATCATGAAGCATCAAGGAAAAATCCAGGACATTTCTACTCACAAGACAGATAGGCCCCTCAGCGTGGGAGATAATGCAAACAGACCTGATCCTGAGGTTTGCGAGAAGAAACCGAGACGTTGTTTCACTGCTGCATACAAACTCCGCATCCTGAAAGAATTTGATGACTGCACCCAGCCAAGGGAAAAAGGAGCTCTTCTTCGCCGGGAAGGCCTTTATCACTCAAACATATGTACGTGGAGTCGGCAACGAGAAAAAGGGGAATTGCAGGGTCTTGCTCCCAAGAAGCGGGGTCGTAAGGTCAAGGAAGTCAACCCACTTACCAGGTCAGTTGCCCGGTTGGAACGTGAGAATAAAAGGCTGAACGAAAAACTCAGGCAAGCTGAGACCATTATCGAGGTTCAAAAAAAATCTCAGAGATCCTGGGCATTTCCCAACCAGAGGACGTCGAGAAGAGCTGATGAGTGCTGTTACCGCGTTGTGTCATTATGTTGGGAAAAAG
>CAZPDU010000016.1:0-5603 GCA_964585405.1 uncultured Thermodesulfobacteriaceae bacterium
AATCAGGGGCATAACCGCAGACTCCCGACAGGTAAAGCGGGAATACATATTTGTAGCAATTCCAGGCACTGAATTTGATGGAAGACAATTTATCAATGATGCAGTGTTGAAGGGGGCGTCCGCCGTTTTGATGCCAAAGGAGGATCTGAGTCTTTACATCAAGACCTTTCCTAGCGCATTTCCTGTTATAGGAGTTGACGATCCCAGGCTTTCCATCGGTCTTTTGGCGAGTGCTTTTTATGAAAATCCCAGTAAAGAAATGTCGCTTATAGCTATTACAGGCACTAATGGTAAGACTACGATTTCGTACCTCTTGGAAGGAGTTTTCAGCAAGGCCGGGCTAAATCCTGGTGTGATAGGCTCGATAAGCCAGAGACATTGTGGCATAGAGGTGCCTTCTGAACTGACTACTCCCGATGCCATAAAACTTCAAGAGGTCTTGGCCAATATGTTGAAAAGAGGCGCAAAGGCGGTAGCCTTAGAGGTGTCCTCCCATGCCTTGGATCAGCAGAGGATATCAGGATGTAGTTTCGCAGCGTCTATTTTTACCAATCTGGGTCGCGATCACTTGGATTATCATAAAGACATGGAACAATACTTCCAGGCGAAAGTTAAATTATTTTTGAGATATTCCTCTGATGCGGCCATTATTAATATTGATGATTTATATGGAAGACGTTTATGGGAGATAGTGCAAAAGAAAAAGATCAGTTATGGTCTCAGCCCCGATGCTGAAGTGAGACCTGAATTTCAAATTATTGATATTGATGGAATAAGATGTGATATATACACACCCAAAGGGCCCATTTCTATCAAATCCAAACTTACAGGTTTGCACAATTTATATAATATCCTTGCAACAGTAGCGGCCTCAATAAGCCTAGGGATAGATCCAGAACATATTCAGACCGGCATAAAATCAATAATACGTATTCAGGGAAGACTGGATCCTGTTTATTCCCACAATGGAGTCACTGCTTTTGTAGATTACGCGCACACCCCTGACGGCCTGGAAAGTGTTCTTAACAGCATTATAAGATTAGGATTTAATAAGCCTCTTATTTGCGTAATCGGATGCGGAGGAGATAGAGACAGAGGCAAGCGTCCTCTCATGGCCCGGACAGCTGCTTCATTGGCAGATATTGTTGTTTTAACCTCTGATAATCCTCGCACTGAAGATCCGGTTGCAATAATCGATCAGATGTTGAGCGGCCTTCGGGATCTTCCTTCCTGTCACCCTGCAAACAAGGCCGAAGTGAAGACAATTCCAGACAGAAAAGAAGCTATTTTGTGGGCAGTACAAAAGGCGCAGCCAGGTGCCTGTCTCCTTGTCGCAGGTAAGGGTCACGAAACTTATCAGATAATCGGTAAGGAGCGATTTTCCTTTGACGACAGAGAAATATTGATCAAGGCCTTTGAACCAAAGGTAGAAGCTGAAAGATCGAGGAGGGAGAGTTTTGAGGATCATGGATTTCGATTAAAGGTTTCTCAGGTGGCAAAGGCTATTGGAGCCAGAATTCTTTCAGGTGATCCGAATACAGAAATCCATGGCATATCGACAGATTCCAGATCAGCAAGAAGAAGAAATGTTTTCTGGGCACTTTCAGGGAGTCGTTTCAATGGTCACGATTTTATCGTTGACGCTATAGAACAAGGATGCACTAGTGCAGTAATTAGTTCTACCTTTGACTTTCGAAATCTGAATTTAGACCGTCGATCTTGTCGTACTGTTTTTTTGCAAGTCCAAGATGTATTAAAGGCCTTGGGAGATTTCGCAGCATGGTATAAAAATCATCTTGGAATCAAGGTAGTTGGCATTACGGGCAGTTGCGGCAAGACCACTACAAAAGAAATGATTTTCTCGATCCTGAAAAAAAAATGGAAAGTCGCTAAAACCTCTGGAAATTTTAATAATCTTATCGGACTCCCGCTTAGCCTGCTTTCCGCCAGATCAGATGATTCCTGGGCAGTTCTTGAAATGGGGACCAGCCAACCGGGAGAAATACCAAGGCTGTGTGAAATTGCCCGACCGCAAGTGGCTCTTATTACGACAATACAGCCTGCACATCTTGTCGGCCTGGGGGACCTAAAGGCAGTAGCCAGAGAAAAATGGGAACTCTGGCGTGCCATCCCCCAAACAGGTGTAGCAGTGGTTAACCTTGATGATCCTCTGGTGACAGAGGGGGCCAAAGATCTAAAATGTCAGGTTGTGGGCTATTCCATGGGACAAAAGAGACTTTCACCTCCAAATCACCAAAATTTCAAATCTTTAAATGGTAAAATCACCTGTCTGTCATGGAAAATGAGCGGCCATGGCACTCTGCTGGGTCTGGATATTGCCGGAAGCAGACTTCATGTTGATCTTTCCTTTATAGGAAGGGCGAATGTACAAAATGCCGTTGCATCTGCAGCTATGGGTCATGCATTAGGGATGACGCCGGACCTGATCAAGCAGGGGCTGGAGGAAGTAAGGCCGCTTCCTGGGCGCCTTTTTATGAGAAATCTTGGATCTAGATGGAGGCTGATTGATGATTCTTATAATGCAAACCCATGGTCTATGAGATTGGCTCTTGAGACCCTTGATTTCTGGAGTGGAGGCGGGAAAAAGATAGCGATTCTGGGAGATATGCTGGAACTCGGAGATGCTGCCCTTGAATTTCATCAAGAACTTGGACGAATTGCAGCCAATATCGGGGTAGATTTCTTGGCCTTGACAGGTGAATTTGCTGATACTGTTTCCAAAACTGCCCAAAAGGCTGGTATTTCGCAAAAGGCTATTCGTGTTTTTCCGAATATTAAGGATTTGCTTTCCTGGATAGAATCAGCTGCCCTTGATTGTATGCCCTTTCCGGCGACCATACTTGTAAAGGGATCACGGGCTATAGGGCTCGAGAGAGCAGTAAATGCACTTATCGGGCAACTGGGAGAGGAAGATAGAGGTTAACTGTACAGGCCTATGCTTTTTCATCTGTTATATCCCCTTAATGATATGTGGCCTGTATTTAATGTTTTTCGTTATATCACATTTAGAACAATATACGCGGCGGTGACTGCCCTTTCAATCATATTGGTTTTTGGACCTTGGTTTATGAGAATTATGTGCCAAATGCAGATGGGACAGGTCATCAGGGAAGATGGACCGGCAATGCATCATACAAAAGCCGGAACACCAAGCATGGGCGGCATATTAATTATAGGGTCCATTCTAATCGCTACACTTCTCTGGGCGGACCTCAGTAATCTTTACGTATGGATAAGCATTCTAATCCTTGTCGGTTACGGTATAATAGGTCTTGTAGACGATCTGTTAAAGATCGGGAAAAAGAACACCAAAGGACTTTCGGGTAGATTTAAGCTAGCTTGGCAGGTAGTTTTTGTTTTTTTAGCCGCAGGGTTAATTGCCGCACATGGTAAGTGTGATACCCATCTTAGTATACCTTTTTTTAAGAACTTTCAGCCTGATCTCGGAATCATGTACGGTTTTTTTGCACTACTAGTAGTTGTGGGGACCTCTAATGCGGTTAATCTGACCGATGGCCTAGACGGTCTTGCTGCAGGTCCTTTCATAATAGCAGCGGCAGTTTATACCCTGTTTACTTACCTGGCCGGTCATTCGACTCTTGCACAATATCTCCAGATTCCTTCCGTCCCCGGTGCCGGAGAACTTGCAGTGTTTTGTGGCGCCATGGTAGGGGCCGGCCTCGGTTTCCTCTGGTATAATACCTATCCTGCCCAGATCTTCATGGGAGATGTGGGCTCTCTGTCTGTGGGCGGGGCTCTGGGGACAGTAGCCGTACTTTCAAAACAGGAAATGCTGCTTGTAATTGTAGGAGGAATTTTTGTTATTGAGGCATTATCCGTAATTCTTCAGGTCATTTACTTCAAGGTAACAGGAGGCAGAAGGATCTTTCGTATGGCCCCTATACATCACCATTTTGAGCTTAAAGGATGGAAAGAGCCAAAGGTTATTGTGAGATTTTGGATAATTTCCATATTGCTTGGGCTATTGGCAATCAGCACGCTCAAACTCAGATAGGGTGGATTTATTTATTGGGCTGGTATACTTCATTTTTCTGGTTGCACTTTTTTATTGTTTGGATCGAAGAGGGGAATTTTTGGGGTAATTGAGTGGAACTTAAGGACAAAAAAGTAACAATACTGGGAATGGGGATATCTGGACGGGCCGCGGCCAGATGGATAGCATCTCAAGGGGCACGAGTCACATGCAGTGACTTAAATGCCTTGGAGAAATGGCCTAACGGTTTCACGAGCTGGTGTCACCAAAATGGTGTCGGCATAGAGACAAAAAATCACAATATAGAGACCTGCCTCTCCTCCGATCTGATAGTGGTCAGTCCTGGTATTTCACCTGACATTCCTGCCCTTAAGGCGGCCAACAGTCATAAAATCCCTGTGGTGGGAGAAATGGCCCTTGCGGCATCTGTCTGGAGAGGACCTCTGATTGGTATCACAGGTACAAACGGAAAAACTACCACTACGATGCTTGTAGATGATATGCTAAAAACAGCCGGTGTACCTCATGTAAGCGCCGGGAACATTGGAACACCCTTATCGGCATTTATTGAAGGACATACTGAGGAAACTATTGCCGTCCTTGAGATTAGCAGTTTCCAATTGGATTATTTCCCCAGGACGATATATTTTGCCTTTACTCCCCCGAAGTTCAAGATATCTGCATGGCTCAATCTTGCCCCTGATCATCTTGATCGCTACCAGAACATTAAAAGTTACGGGGACAGCAAGGCAGTAATCCATGATTTTCAAGGACCTGGGGACTGGTCCATACGAAATATGAATGATAAGGCACTAGAGACTTGGAAGGACCGAGGACGTGCCAGAAGGCTTTACTTTGGGATGTTGCGCCCTGGAGTCCCCGGGGCAGTTCTGGACACCTCTCTGAAAAAGATCGACATAATGTGGTCTGATAATACTTGGGAAGAATATGATTTAGAAGGCTGGTCACTCAAGGGTCTACATAATATTGAAAATTTGGCTTGTGCCATACTTATTTCGCGTCTGGCAGGTGCGGGTGCTGTTGCAGTAAAATCTGTTATTCGAAGTTTCAAAACGGCACATCATAGACTCCAGTGGGTGGTTCAAAACCGGGGTGTCGATTATTATGACGATTCCAAGGCCACTAATGTTGCATCTGTACTTTGTGCCCTGGAGTCCATAAAACAGCCAATAGTGCTTATCTTGGGCGGCCGCGGTAAAGGTGAAGATTATGCTCCCTTGGCGGACGTCACTAAAAAGGCAGTTGTTCGTGGTGCGATTGTTATAGGTGAAGAGGCCAAGACGTTTGAAAAAATTCTGTGCAAGGTAATGCCGGTTGTTAAAGTACATGGGACAAAAGATGGCAAAAAGATTATGAAAAAAGCAGTGGAGAAAGCCAGGTCTCTGGCTGAACCAGGCGATGCCATAATACTTTCCCCAGCCTGTTCCAGCTTTGACATGTTCGAAAATTATGAAAAACGTGGCATGGCCTTTCAGGATGCAGCCAGGGAATTGAATAATTTGTTGATTGAGTGATTTGGTAATTCCAGGAAAGGAACTTTCATTTAAAGATAAAGGTGCGAGCAGGT
>CAZPDU010000017.1:0-8378 GCA_964585405.1 uncultured Thermodesulfobacteriaceae bacterium
TAGCTCCTGCTCCCACACTTATTATTCCAAAGCCGACTACAGCGCCTACAATCGCGTGGGTAGTGGAGACGGGAAGGCCGAAGAACGTAGCCAGATGAACGCAGAGACCGGCTACGAGGAGTGCCACAAACATTCCGATCATCAATTTATCGGGTGCGTCCAATAGAAAAATCGGATCAATGATTCCCTTACTGATAGTGCCGGTTACATACCCCCCTGCAAGTGAGGCCCCGAGTACATTAGCGATAATTGATATAATTACCGCTTGCCTCAGGTCCAGCGCCTTGGAGCCGACCGCGGTCCCCATGGCATTGGCAAGGTCATTGGCCCCGATATTGGCTGCCATGTAAAAACCGATAAGAGAAGCAATTGATAAGATGATGACGTCAATGTTCACTTAGCTTGTAACAGTTCACGAAGCGCTGAAATTATAAGACAGAAATTGGAAATTTGGCCATATCTGATAGCTCTTCTGTAATTTACATACGTCCAATTCGTAAACTCTTTTAACCTCTCTCGAATTTCTATTTTCTAATTTTAACTTTTTTTATATGCTTTCATCATTTCGACAAATTTGTCAAACAGGCAGGTGGAATCACGAGGGCCGGGAGATGCCTCTGGATGATACTGAACTGAGAAGAGCGGTATTTTTTTATGTATTAGACCTTCCACAGTCATGTCATTCAGATTGACATGGCTGACTTCAACTGCAGCATCTTTAAGAGATTCCATGTCCACACAAAAGCCATGATTTTGAGAAGTGATTTCTATCTTGCCGGTAGCCAGGGCCTTTACAGGTTGATTGGCCCCGCGGTGCCCGAACTTCAGCTTGAAGGTCCTGCCTCCAAGTGCCAATGCAGCCAACTGATGACCAAGGCAGATGCCGAAAATCGGCCGTTTGCCTATTTGATCCCTGATAGTATCTACTGCATATGTAACGGCAGCTGGATCTCCCGGTCCGTTGCTCAGCAAAAGCCCGTCAGGCCCAAGTCTGTTTATAGTGTTGCTGTCTATATTTGCAGGAACAAGCAGGATTGTGCATCCCTTCTTTTCCAGACATCGAAGTATATTAAGCTTCACCCCGAAATCCATAGCTACAACACGCCATGAATCAGGCCCCCCGGGCCACTGAAATTGATCAAGATTCATGTCCGTATCCCGAAACCGCCCGTCCTGCCACAACATGGGTTTCCTGCATGTTACTTTCCTGACCAGATCGCTGCCGGCCATATCAGGGGACTGTCTTGCCTTTTTAATGAGGGAATGTGGCTCCAGGTCCTCTGTTGAAAGGGCGGCCTTCATGGCACCCTGAAGTCTGATGTGTCTGGTCAGGGCACGGGTGTCGACACCTTCAATGCCTGGAATATTACTCGCCCTGAGATAATCAGCAAGGTTTCCTTTAGATCTCCAGTTGCTGGGATATTCCTGATATTCTCTTACTATAAGGGCCTTTACGTGGATCCTGTCTGATTCCACATCTTCTTTATTTACTCCATAATTCCCGATAAGAGGATAGGTCATGGTTACCATCTGGCCGCAGTACGAGGGATCAGTCAGTATCTCCTGGTAACCGGACATACTGGTATTAAAAACCACTTCGCCTGACGTCTCGCAACTGCCGGTAAAGGAACGACCTGTGAATATTGTTCCATCTGCCAGGGCCAATAAGGCTTTCATTTCTACCATGTATTGCGGATTTTTATTCCGCTGGAATGCAGTTCATGCTTGATCTGTTTGATGGTATAGGTACCATAGTGGATAATTGATGCTATCAGTGCGGCATCTGCCTTGGCATACTTCAATACATCATATATATGTTTTATGTTTCCCGCACCACCAGAGGCAATTACTGGAATATTCACATTTTCTGAAATAAGTGAGGTCAGTGCGATTTCATAACCCTGTTGTGCACCGTCGGCATCGATGGAGTTCAGACATATTTCTCCTGCCCCTGAGTCCTCTGCTCTCTTGGCCCATGCAAGCGCATCAATGCCTGTAGACGTCCTGCCGCCATGGGTGATGATTTCATAACCCGATGGAGTTCCTTCTGCATGTGCCACCTTTTTCACATCCATTCCCAGGACAATACATTGGCTGCCGAAGGCTTTGGCCCCCTTGGAAATGAGCTCAGGGTCCTCTACTGCGGCTGTGTTGATACTCACTTTTTCCGCACCGGCTAAGAGCACAGCTCTCATATCCTCAATGGTCCTGATTCCCCCACCCACAGAAAAGGGTATGAAAATTTCCTCAGCCACACGACGAACAACGTTTATCATAATATTACGCTTCTCGCTGGAAGCAGTTATATCATAAAAAACGATCTCATCCGCCCCCTCTTTATAATAGAATCTGGCCATTTCCACAGGATCGCCGATATCCACATTTTCTTTAAACTTTATGCCTTTTGTTGTCTTTCCATCTCTGACATCGAGACAGGGTATAATTCTTTTACTCAACATAATGGCCGTTCCATGTACAGAAGTTATTGAGGATTTTCAGTCCAGGGGTCCCGCTCTTTTCCGGATGAAACTGCATTGCTATAAGATTCTTACAGCCAATAATTGAGGGAAACTCTATTCCGTAATCAGTGGTCCCGATGAGGTATTTATCTGAAAAAGGCACAGGATAATAGGAATGGACAAAATAGAATTCGTCAGTCGGCTTGATATCTTCCATAACAGGATGTCCCCTGACTAAATGAACGCGGTTCCATCCCATATGTGGAATTTTCAGACGCTCGTTGTCCTCGGAAAAAAGAGGGGACGGAAACAGCTTTACATCTCCCCTGATCAATCCCAGACACTGCGCACCGTTCTCTTCGCTTTTATCCAAAATAATCTGTGCACCCAGACATATTCCCAGGATCGGTTTGCCGGTCTCAAAGGCCTGCCTTAATACTCTGTCCAGACCAAAATGTCTCAGGTCTTTGATTGCCTGCCCGGCTGCCCCCACTCCTGGAAAGATGATTTTTTGAGAGCTGAGTATTTCGTCATTTTTATGAGTTATGCAACAGGGAAATCCCAGCTTCTTTAGTGCACGTTCCACACTCTTCAGATTTCCGGCTTTATAATCAATGATCGAAATCATTTATCAATTTTATCTGAATTAATGACTTTGTTCAAAAAACCACAGTTGCAAGGAATCAAATATTTTCCTCCATTTCCCATACCCCACAGGGGCAAACGGCTACGCAGAAGCCGCATCCTATGCACTTATCTTCTATGACCTTATATTCAAATTCTCCTTTTGGCCCAATTGTCCTCTTGATTGCCCCCTGGTAGCATGTATTTTCACACATATGGCAATCCCTGCAGGCCCCGCAGGAGGCACAGCGTTCTGCCTCCTGTTCCAGGTCAAATCCTTCCCCTTTACAGACCTCGTAATACACGAGATTAATCCGGTCATAGGGGATAGCAAGTCGCTTTTCAGGCTGATAATCTGTATGCATCATCAGGGCATGGATTGTTTCTGCTACCCTGCGTCCTGCGCCAATGGCATGAGTTATAAGGCCGGGTCCTGTGGCATCACCCACGGCAAAGACCTTTACATCCGAGGTCTGGCCCTGCTCGTCCACTACTATGAAGCCCCGCTCGGTGTGGATCTCAGGAGGGAGGAAGTCCAGGACGGGAACCTCGCCGATGGATATGATGACCGTATCGGCATCAAGAGATGTACCATCTTTGAAATAGATCGTCCGTTCCGACTTGTCATAACGCTCTGTTATTTTGGGATAGATGATTCGGGTTCCCTTTGCCTCTGCAGCCTTCTGCTCCTTACCGAAGCTGGCTGGAGGCTGGATATCCACTGCCGTAACTGAGGCCGCTCCGCATTCATAGGCATCACAGGCGATGTCCATGCCCGCATTACCGGCACCGATAATAACTACATTCTGATCCTTGAGATCCGGCCTTTTGCTCGCATTAACGGCCTTTAAAAAGTCAATACCTGCTGTGACATCCTCGTTTCCGGGGAAGGGTATAATGCGAGGCTGATGAGCACCGCAGGCGATGATGACGATTTCATGATCCTGGTATATCTTATGAAATGCGTTAAGATCAATCCGTTGCCCAGAATGTACATGGATTCCGATCTCATTGAAACGGGATATCTCTTTTTCCAATACATCATGAGGCAGACGCCCTCTGGGGATACAGAGCTCCATTTTGCCTCCGAGACGTTCTGCCGCCTCGTATAAATCTACTTCATGCCCCTTGAGGGCCAGTTGCCAGGCCGCTGACATGCCTCCAGGCCCTCCACCGATGACTCCCACTTTGCGGCCGGTAGGGGGAGCGGGTTCAGGTGCAGGAACATCCATACTCATTCGGGCCATAGCGGCAATATCAATGGGCTTGTCAAATTGGCCGCGTGTACATGCCTGCATGCAGAGATTCGGGCATACCTGACCGCAAACTGTTGCCGGAAACGGGCTGTAATTCAAGACGAGCGCAAGGGCTTCTTCAAGTCGTCCCTCCCTTATAAGAGCCGCTCGTTTATTTGACGGGATACCCGAAGGACATGCTGCTACGCAGGGCGGCAGATATTTCTCGTTGTTCCAGACAGGTCTGAGCCGTCGGTCTGCACCAGTTGTGATATAGGGCAATATCGTCTGCGGGTGATCCAGATATTCTCCAAATATACCTCCAGTACCTACATCCTTTTCCCAGACCTGGCTGCGAAATTCACTGAGAGTCCTCTTGGGTTCCAACCGCGCCGCGCGTTCCGCAGGGGTATGGGCGATTAGTTTTTTCCAGTGCGACGGGTCTTTGGTCAAAAGATCGCAGTATTCAGTCCGGTCTATTGCCTCCAGGTACGGCTTTATGTTTTCAGTAAGCCAGTCCCAGTCTTTGGCGGTCAGGTTCACAAGCTTGACATCTCTGGAGCTGTATCCCTTTATAGTGCCCCTGAAGTATATGGTACCACCCACCATGCCCACGCAGGGCCGGTAGCCCAGAATATTTTCAGGGTTTCGGGGATTAACGCCGCAGACCACCGCGATTCCTCCGGCCTTGAACTCGGCAAAGGAATCCCCTACATCCCTGAAATACCAGGACTGGAGGGGTTCAAAGCGGGGATTCCGTTTGGTCATTGTTTCACAGCGGGCACCGCCGCCGCCTCGCACATAGAGAATTCCCTGGGCACCCGCATTGTGGGCACCATTGGTCACATCGCCCAGCACCGTGATTTTGGCACCGCAGTTGAGCCAGCCTACGTCATCCGAACTGCTGCCTTCAACGACGATCTCCGTCCCGGACATGCCCATGCTCCCCAGGCGCTGGCCCACCGGCCCGCGGACTGTTATGAAGACCTTCTCATTTCTGGACCAGATCCGGCCTCCGATACCATGTTGTCCCTGGGCCTGAATAATCAGTTGACGAACTCCGTCAGCAACAGCTTGCTGTATCTTCTCTTCCAGTGCCTTGGAAGAGATACGCATGCCATGGGGATTTCCATTTATTGTCAGTATTTCTGATGTCATGATTACTAATTATACATGTTTTAGACGTTCAGGCGTTCAGGATTCGTCGTTCAGGTTTATTTTTCTTGAATTTCTGATCCAAAAACCATGAATTTTTCGCAAGAGAGCCGCTTACAGAACTCAAGATTTTGTTCGAGGGCAAGGCGCACGGAGGTGAAAAAGCGCAGTGTACTGAGTGTACATGAGCATTTTTTACCGACGAGCAACGCAGCCACAGGACAAAAGACGGGTTTTGCAAGTGGCTCTTCAGCAGGCATAATCAATCTTCAGTCTCTCCGCTATAGCCTTGTCTCCAACACTGAGACCGTCTGACATACCGATTGGCAGCTGCGTACTGCGACCCATAGGGGCAAAGATCTTTTTCAGTTCTATCTCAGCGCTCTTGAAAACCTCCACTACTCTCTCCGCAACCTTATCAGGGTCCAGCCGGCGATATAGCCTGGGGTTTTGAGTGGTTATGCCCCTGGGGCATTTGCCTGTGTTACACAGGTTACACCGGTTATACTCGTCTCCCAGGCATCCAGCTGCGGTCTGCATGATATATTTCCCAGTATCCACGGCACTGGCTCCCAGCATTATCATGGCAGCGGCGTTTGCCGCCAGGTTTCCCGCCTTACCCATTCCACCGGCAGCAATGAGCGGAAGTTCATTCTGTTTTCCCTGTTTGACCAGATCCAGATAGCAGTCCCGAATATTAGAAGCTATGGGATGACCCATTTTGTCCATCGAGACATTATAGGCCGCTCCGGTCCCGCCATCCTCACCGTCGATGCACAGGGCGGCAGCATAAGGATTTCTGGCCAGGTTGTTCAGAACCGCCTGTGCGGTCTTGGTGCCGGAGATCTTTGGATAAACCGGGACCCGGAAACCCCAGGCCATGGACATGGACTGAATCATTTTGGCCACTGCTTCCTCGATGGAGTATTTGGTCTGGTGTGTGGGAGGTGAGGCCAGGTCGATGTGCATGGGGACACCGCGTATACCGGCAATAAGCTTCAGTACCTTGTAGGACATCAACAGACCTCCGTCTCCAGGCTTTGCACCCTGTCCGTATTTGATCTCAATGGCACAGGGGTCTTCAACCATGTCCGGCAGGGCGTGGATAATCTCATCCCATCCGAAATAGCCGGATGCGATTTGAGGTATGAAGTATTTGAGAAAGCGAGAGCGCAGGAGTCTAAGCGGCATTCCACCTTCCCCGCTGCACATGACCACTGGAATTCCCTCTACCTCATTAAGATACGTGATGCCCATGGCCAGACCTTCCCACATGTGTGGAGAAAGTGCGCCTATGGACATGCTTCCGATGCGGATGGGAAATATCTCTCTCACGGGGGGGATAAAGTGGTCGTCTTCAACGATCAATCTTTTGCCGATGGTCTTCAGGGGTAGCTTGTCCGGTGAAGGAATTCTACCCAGAAGCGTCCTGATGTAGAACTCGTGTCTGCCTGCATCCAGGGCAGGGTCTGTCAGCATTGAGATGCGGGTAAATTTGAGCTTATCCAGCGTGCCGGGGCTGGGATCATTACGTCTTCCACCGCGTTTATACGGAGTTCCCCCAAGGTTCTTGTGAAACAGGAACTTGTGATGTGGATTGTAATGAGGGGCAATTGCCATATTAGGACATACCAGACTGCACATTCCGCAACCAGTGCAGTAGCGATCAATGTCATTAACCTGGCGGATTCCGTGAGACACCTTTCTTACAGTGCTGGGCATTGGTGTCCCGGAATCAGAATGCACGAGGCGCCGGGCAAAAACAGCGGGCTCGATGGCCTGCTGAGGGCACACTGCGGTACAGCGGCCACAGCGGGTACAGCGGTCCTCCCTCCATTGAATTATATAAGGGAATTCCTGCAGCGTCAGTTGTCCGTTGTGGTCTAGCCGTGAAGCTGGTTCCATACATGGACCTCCTGGGCATTGGGTGTCACCATTACCATGTCATATTTTGAAGGGAAAATGTCGGCAGGGCGGTCACGTTGGGGGATTGCCCTGTCCAGACCACACATCTCGCTCATAAGGGCGTATTTCCCGGTTGCCCCGCCAACAACACCCGGCCTGAGCTTTTTGGAATCCTGTAACATGAAGATTGTTCCATCAGGTACAAAACCGATGACCATGTTGGGGCCATCTATGCAAAGTGGCCGAAGGCTCTTTTTAATTAGACTTAAGGCCTTGCCATCTGGACGCTCAAGGATCTCTCTGTCTCCTAACGGTGTGACTATATCCTTATAATAGGTCAGCGGATATTTGAGCTGCCGGTGGGTAAAATGCAAGATATGAGCAAACACTTCACTGTCACTGTTGTAACCTGAGTAACCGGGGAATCCGCGACTGGCCAGGTACTGCCGGATAGGTACAAATGCCGTATTCTCGCCGTTAGTCATGGTACAGTAACCCTGAATAAAGAAAGGATGACAGGCATAGAGGTATATTGCATAATTTGTGTTCTGCCGGCCCTGGGCCATGATCAGCTTGGCCTGCAGAGACAGATCATCCAGGCTGAAGAATTCTGCCAACTGCAATGGATCTCCCACTTCCTTCAAGGTGAGGCAATCGGGATAGAAAGAAAATACAAAAAGAGAATTATCTTTTTCTCCCATACGCCTCAGGTCCATTCTGGTCTCAAGCAGGAGCCGTTCCCACTCAACCTGCGCCTTCGGTTCATATGGCGAAGGATACTGATAGGCCCTGGCAAAATAGTGGTCACGGGGCTCTATCTCCATACCCGCTATACGTCTGATCTTTGGTTCCCAGTTGTATTTGATACGAAAGCCGGCTTGTTGCATATAGTCATCCAGCATACCAAGACCTTTGTTGCTGCAGGTACCGGAAAGGATAGGATAATTCTTAAGATCCTCAAATGGGCCACCCAGATCTTTCATGACCAGGCCCAGGCCGG
>CAZPDU010000018.1:0-16342 GCA_964585405.1 uncultured Thermodesulfobacteriaceae bacterium
TCAGGCCCTCGTCCAGGGCACAACGTTCAATAAGTTGGGATATTATACCTTGTTTTGCTTGATCTTTGAGGGTCATATTAGGACTCTAATTATAACATAAAGGGTTTTCAAGATAATTATCATGGGTTATTAAGTTATTTCTGCAGACTAACTGATAATGACTTTATCCTCTTAGACCATGATTGTCACCAAAAGATCTATCAAATCTTCAAACAACAGAAAATTCACTGGCATTAAAAGAGAATCATTATGACGTTCATGAAAAACAGACCGCTCCAGGCACTAATATATCTGTCACTCTTTGCCTGTGCTATTATAGGTGTTCAAGTACTGATAATAATAATCACGGAAGAAGCCTTCTGTATTAATGATGGATGTAAGATTGTAGAGAAACTGACACTTGTTCCGCCTCTTTATTTCAATTTGTTGGGTGTTGGATATTTTTTTGCGGTATTATGTACTGCCCTGATAACAAAATCAAAATCAGGGATTGAGCCGGTGCTCGGCATCTTACTTATTTCCGGTCTTGCCGCCGCCGGTGTATTGCTGGGATACCAGATTTTTGTTGCAAATGTATTCTGTTTTTACTGCCTGCTTGTCTTTTTACTGATAGTCAGCCTTAACATGCTGATGGGATTACGACAGTTAACTTTGGGATTAATAATGATTGTAGTGCAATTGTTTATATTTTCTCTACTGAGATTTGAAGCGTCGGAAGAACAGCTGCGCGGCTTGACTTTGGATAATGGGACATATGCCGTAAAGACGTGCTCTAAGCCGGTTAAACAGCTCTATCTAATTTTTTCAAAAGACTGCCCCCACTGCTATAAGGTCATAGAGTCACTGGAAGGATGCACCCGTTGCGAATTTCATTTCAACCCAGTAAAAAAAATAAGTGCTGATATCCTTCCGGGATTAAGACCTAACAAACAATATCTACCACAAATAAATACGAATGCCCTGAAAATATTAGGTATTGATACCATTCCCGTGCTGATAGCCAGAGATCATGATGGATTTACCTTTATTGAAGGTGAACGAAACATCATAAATTACATTCAGAATACCTGTTTTCAAGAAAGGCCTTCACTGGATGAGGGGCTGGAAAATATTTTCGGAATAGAAGGTGGTGCGTGTTTCATAAATGAAAATTATTAATTCTATATCCCATATGAGAGAACAGGTTCTAATGTGGAAAAAGGAGAGATTGTCTATAGCTATAGTGCCTACCATGGGATTTTTCCATGACGGCCACCTTTCACTGATGAGAATGGCTGGAGGCAAGGCAGATCGTGTCGTCGTAAGCCTTTTTGTAAACCCTGCCCAGTTCGGATCGAATGAAGACTTAAGCCGGTATCCGAGAGACCTCGCGCGGGATGCGAAGATGGCCGAAGATATGGGGGTTAGCTGCCTTTTTTGTCCGGATGTCAAGGACGTCTATCCACCGCGATTCCAGACCTGGATACGCGTCGAAGACTTAAGCAAGGGCCTTTGTGGCGTATCAAGACCTGAGCACTTTCGCGGTGTAGCTACAATAGTTGCAAAACTCTTTATTATTGTACGGCCCGACATGGCAATCTTCGGTCAGAAGGATTTTCAACAGCTTCAGGTCATTCGCCGCATGGTGAGAGACTTGAACATACCGGTTAAGATAATAGCCCATCCCATAGTCAGAGAATCAGACGGCCTGGCATTGAGTTCACGCAATACTTATCTTAATTTAGAAGAACGTGAATCAGCCCTTTCCCTTTCTCAGGCCCTTAGAATTGCCGAAAAAATGGTAGCCTGCGGCAACTCATCGGTTCCAGAGATCATAGAGGCCGTAAAAAAACATATTCAATCCTTTAGCAACACAAAGATTGATTATGTGTTTCTCGGTCATCCTGAATCTCTGAGGACTTGCAGAGAGATTACGGGTGAACGTCTTCTCGCACTGGCGGTATGGGTGGGAAAAACTCGTTTGATCGACAACACCTTGCTTAAGCAACAGGCAAATAAAGCACATCATGTTGATAAATCAAAGGGCTCAGAAAAATAAAATGCCTGTGACCAATTTACCTTTTCATAAACTCGCAATTACTGAATAAATAGATTAAAATCTATTTGATAGATTAATTTAGTAATTTAACGCTCTTTAACAGACTTCAAATCTTAATTTATAACTCTAAAATAAACGGACTTACTTTATTATGTTACGCTCAATGCTTAAATCAAAAATCCATCAGGCCACTGTCTCAGAGGCAAACCTCAACTACGAGGGAAGTCTTACTATAGACGCCGGCTTAATGCAGGCCGCCGATCTCTTACCTTTTGAACAGATAATGGTCTATAATATCTCAAATGGTAATAGGTTCGACACCTATGTAATAGAAGGGAAAAAGGACTCGGGCTATATATGTCTTAATGGAGCTGCGGCCAGAAAAGGGGTCCCCGGGGATTTGATAATTATAGCCTCTTATGGTTTTTATTCTAAAGATCAAATAGCTAAAGGTAAAAGCATCCTGGTCTGGGTAGATGCAAAAAATCGGTTGAAAGAGCGAACTGAGATTCCGTGGCACCCTGCTTGATCACCTCGTTTTTCATTCCTGATTTCTTCTTCTCAAAATGAAGGTCTTTGCCATAAGCCTCGGCTGCCCCAAAAACACCATAGATACGGAGATGGCTTTGGGCTCTCTGAGCTCAATAAATTCGGGAGTAAAGGTCACAAACAATCTCCAGGAGGCGGATTTACTGATAGTAAACACCTGCGGATTCATAGAAGAGGCCGTCTCCGAATCAATAGATACAATTCTGGCTGTAGCAAAAGAAAAAACTGATAGTCAGATCCTTGCGGTTATGGGATGCATGGTCCAGAGGTACGGCGAAGACTTAAAAAAGGAACTGCCCGAGGTGGATATCTTTCTCGGTACGGGGTCGCCCCAATCGCTTGTAACACTTATTGAGAAACAGGCTATACAGCATTTAGAATCGCCGAGCTCTAGAATATTGATCACCCCTCCCTGGAGGGCCTATGTCAAGATATCAGAAGGTTGCTCAAATCAGTGTACCTACTGCCTGATTCCTATTTTAAGAGGCAAAGAGATATCCCGTCCAGTTAAAGAAATAGTATCAGAGATTAATTCGCTGGCCAGCAAAGGGGTTAAGGAAATAACACTGGTGGCCCAGGACCTCACAGCATACAGGAATGACGGAAAGACTCTTACTGATTTGTTAGAAACTCTTGTCGAAGATACGGACTTGCCGTGGTTGCGATTACTCTATCTGAACCCTGGCAAAGTAAACATTAAACTTCTTGAAACAATTGCTGCAAACACCGGCATTTGTCCCTATCTGGATGTACCCATTCAACATGTAAGCACTAATATTCTTCAATCTATGGGGAGAAGATATGACAACAAGTACATTGAAGATTTAATGTCAAGGATAGTTGATTTACTTCCTGGAGCCTCGGTCAGGACGACAGTTATGGTTGGCTTTCCAGGAGAAACTGAAGATGATTTCCAATTGTTGAGAAATTTTGTGGAAAAATGGAAATTTGATCACCTTGGTTGTTTTATTTACTCCGATGAAAAAGAGTGCGCAGCAAACAAACTACCAGAAAAAGTGTCTCCAGACACGGCAATGATGAGAAAAGATGAAATCATGAGTCTTCAAGCCATGTTATCAAGGACAAAGAAATCAGATATGGTTGGTAGTATTGAAAAGGTACTTGTAGAAGGAGTAAGCCCTGAAACCGAGCTTCTTCTTGTGGGCAGGACCAGATATCAAGCCCCAGAGATTGACGGGATAGTATATCTAAACAAAGGAATCGCCGATTGTGGAGATATTGTGACTGTTAAAATAACAGATTCTCATGTATATGATCTGGTAGGTGAAATTATATAGTTCCTTTCTGAACGAGTTCCGCAAAAAACTCGAAACTCCTGTCATAAGTTGCCTCTGCCTCGGATGGAAAGCAGCAAGCCGGTAGCTGACGCATCTTCAGGTGATATTTTATACACTCGCAACAGATACCCTTTCTAGGACACGGTTCATATGTACAGTTGCACCTCTTAATGTTTTTTTCTTTTTGACACTCCATCTAAATATCTCCTAATACAGGGCTTGCAACACAAAGGTCCTGCAAATAGTTTTAGATGTCCAACTCCCGGACCTCTAGCGCATGGGTCTGTATAAACTCCCTGCGGGGTTCAATATTTTCACCCATCAGAGTAGTGAACAGGCTTTCTGCTTCATCTGCATCTCTAACGGTCACCTTGAGCAAAGTCCGCTTCTCTGGATTCATGGTAGTCTCCCACAACTGAATCGGGTTCATTTCACCTAATCCTTTGTATCTCTGGGTCGAAATACCCTTTCTCCCTTCGTTTCGGAAAAAATCTAGAACATCATCGAGCCTGTCTAATCTCTTAACTGGTTTGTCTTCAAAATAGACCTCAATAGAGGTATTAACCATTAATTCTAGCTTGTTATATGTCTTTACAAGACGCCGAAACCCTGGCTGCTGTATCAAATCAGGGCCCACTTTGGTGGTCAAATAAGCCAGGTCTTCTACCCCAACTATAAATTCATAGCCTGAAATCTCAGAAGCTGAGGGCTTAACCCGTCCCACCTTATACCCTTTTTCTCTGAGACTTTTTGACAGACTTGTTACAAAAGCTTCTTCACGAAACTGCTCTGAATTCTTAATCCCAAGTATCAATAAATCCTGACTCAATTTCCTCCACAGACCTTTTCCGGACATTACTTTCAAAGCCTCTTCAAAGGACACTATGTTTTTCAGAAACGTCTTGAGTTTTTCTCCTTTTATAGATCTTTCTCTGTTTTCAGGCCTTATAGCCATGTCTTTTATCGCCCTTTCAAAAAGATAGTTGTCGAGTTCTAACTCGTCCTTAAAGAAAAACTCCTTCTTTTTTCCCAAAGCCATCCTGTATAGGGGTGGTTGGGCTACATAAAGCATACCGTTTTCCACAAGTGTGACCATCTGACGATAAAAAAAAGTCAACAGGAGTGTCCTTATATGGGCGCCATCTACGTCTGCATCTGTCATAATAATGATCTTGTGATACCTTGCCTTTGATGGATCGAATTCATCAGCGCCTATACCAGTACCAATTGAGGCAACAAGATTGCGTATTTCTTCACTGGCAAGCATCTTATCAAATCTAGCCTTTTCTACGTTCATAATCTTGCCTCGAAGAGGTAGAATTGCCTGAAAACGCCTGTCTCTTCCCTGTTTTGCACTACCTCCTGCGGAATCACCCTCCACAATAAAAATTTCTCTCTTTGCGGGATCCTTTTCCTGACATTCAGCTAATTTACCGGCCATAAGGATATCCTGGCCGCCTTTTTTCCTTGTCAGCTCTTTCGCCCTTTTGGCTGCCTCTCTTGCCCTAGCAGCATCAACGGCCTTGGTAAGGATCTTTTTGGCTACGGAAGGATTCTCTTCTAGATAGCTCGAAAGTTCCTCGTGAACTATTGAAGACACTATTGACTTTACTTCACTGTTACCTAATTTTGTCTTGGTCTGGCCTTCAAACTGTGGATTGGGCACCTTGACTGATAGGACACAGGTAAGACCCTCTCTCACATCTTCACCCTCAAGCTTTTCCCTCAATTTTTTTGGAACAATATCATCACCGGCGTATTTATTAATACATTTTGTCAGGGCCAATCTAAATCCAGTTACGTGAGTACCGCCTTCTTTAGTACGAATATTATTTACATAACTTAAGATTCTCTCCGAATAGGCCTGATTATATTGAAAAGATATTTCCAACTGTATCTGATCTCGCTCTCCATAAATATCAACGGGCTTTTCATGAACCAATTCCTTATTCTTATTAAGATACTCTACAAACGAAGTGACTCCCCCCTTAAAGTGATATTCTTTATTGTTTCCGGTTTTTTCATCTTCGAGATAAATTTTCACATACGGGTTCAGAAAAGCCAATTCTCTCATTCTGGCCTGTAATATTTCATGCTGAAACTCTGTTGTTTCTTTAAATATTTGAGTCTCCGGTTTAAATGTTATTCTTGTCCCTCTCTTTTGACTGGATCCAACAAGCTCTATCGGACCCACTGGATCCCCTTTTTTATAAGTCTGTCTATAAGCCTTTCCATCTCTATAAACTTCTGCCTCCAGATATTCAGAAAGGGCATTGACCACTGAAACCCCTACTCCGTGAAGACCTCCCGATACTTTATATGTCTGATGATCAAATTTGCCACCAGCGTGTAAACGCGTCATAACTAACTCTAAGCCCGGTATTCCTTCTGTTGGATGAATATCCACAGGTATACCCCTGCCATTATCCTCAACCACAACGCAACCGTCTTCCTGTATTATAACCTTTATAGCAGTACAATAACCAACCATCGCCTCATCAATACTATTATCTACTACTTCATATACGAGATGATGAAGACCTTCTATAGAAGTATTTCCTATATACATAGAAGGTCTTTTACGGACTGCTGCCAATCCTGTAAGTACCTTTATCTGTTTAGAAGCATACTCTTGTTTACTCTCATCTATTTTATTATTGTTTTCCATATAATTAATAATTAATCCTCTTATTTTTTTATTCTTTGACGAGATTCATTGGCATAATTAATCCTAAAAATCCGATATCTTCCTTGCCAGTCAATAAACATGGAGATTCAGAATTATTAGCAGTTAATTCTACCCTGTCTGAGTCCATTACAGACAATGCATCCATAAGGTATTTCGCATTAAATGCTATTTCAAAAGGTTCTCCACTATAATCTATACTAATTGTTTCCTTTGCTTCTCCAATCTCTTTATAAAGTGACTCTATTTCAATTAATTCTGGTGTAACAGTTGCTTTAACCCCTCTGAACGTGGTGTCTGACGAAAAAATTGATATACGTTTTAGTGCATTAAAGACCTCTAATCTATTAAAAGTTAAGTAACGATCTCTACTTTTTGGTATTATATTACGATAATCAGGGAACTTACCTTCAACTAACCTTACTACTAAATGATCATTATTACATTTAACAAAACAAAAGTTGTTATCAAAGCCCCAAACTATTCTTTCGTGACCTTCTATAATTTTCCTTATTTCTTGTGCTCCCTTTTTGGGAATAATAACTCCTTCTTCTAGTCTTAGCCCTTTTTCAGTAATATACTTTTCCATTAAGCTAAGTCTGTGCCCATCCGAACTTACCATGCGTATCTGAGATTTTCCTTCGTCATCATGTTTTTCCTCAAAATATATACCTGAAAGGCTGTATTTACGATCGTCATAAGATGAAGAGAATATTGTCTTTTCTATCATCTCTCTTATAATTGAAGATTCTAAATCAACAGCATTTTCTTCACTTACATGTCTAAATTTAGGAAAGTCATCCGGAGCTATTCCTCCGATCTTGTACTCTGCTTTTTCATCAGCTCCAATTTTCAACCATGTATCTTTATATTCTTCAAAAAATATTTCTTCAGATGGAAATTCCTTAACTATTTCATAAAATTTTCGTGCATTAATAGTAATAGCCCCTTGTTCGGTTACCAAACAAGGGATCTTACTCTTGTAACTGATCTCTAAATCGGTAGCTTCCACAAATAGATAATTTTCGTCTGTGTAAATAAGTACGTTATTAATAATAGTCATCGAGGTTTTTTTATCTATAATAGTCTGAATCTTTGAAAGAGGATTCAAAAAATCATTTTTTTTAACCGAGAATTTCAGCATAATATTACTCCAAGTTTAGTATAAATAAAAATAGTGTTAATAAATATTGTTATTATAGTTTAAAACCTATTTAATCAATTGATATTATATAAAAATTAAGTAAGTAAGAATCTTTTTAATAATCTTAATTAAGTGTTCAAAAAAAGAGATATGGTGATTTATTAAAAAAACCAACAGTTTTTCAACAAAAAAATTAACAGAAACCAATTTTGCATATTTAATGAATATGCATTATGAATAATTGTAGACGCGTGTAAAGGTACCATAAAATGAAAAAATTTTCCAATGAATTGATTGAATTTATCAGTAACAGAATAAGAGACAGAGGGCCAATAACATTTAAGGATTTCATGGATATAGCCCTTTATCATGAAAAGTATGGATATTACTCCAGACCATATATGCCTATTGGGAAAAAAGGGGATTTTATTACCAGTCCACATACACACTGTCTTTATGGTGCATTACATGCAAGGCAGATAGAGGAATTTTGGAATATATTAGATCGTAAGGACTTTACCATTGTGGAAATGGGAGCGGGAGCTGGTTATCTTGCGCAAGATATTTTGTCTTATCTGTCAAACAGGGAAGTTTTTAAATCGATTAATTACATAATAGTAGAACATAAGACCACAGCAGCTTCGTATCAGCAGAAGTTGTTAAAACCATTTATCAATAAAATCAGTTGGATAAATAGTCTTTTAGATTTGGATTCCGTAACTGGTTGTGTTATCTCAAATGAGCTTTTAGATTCTTTTCCTGTCCATGTTATTCAAAAGGAGTCTGCGTGTTTCAAGGAAATTTATGTAGACTTCAGGAAAGATGAGGGACCTACGGAGGTTTTTGGAGACCTTAGTGTTCATCAACTTAAGGAATATACAAAGACTATGCCTTCCGAGATCCCGCTTGGTTATCGCACAGAAGTGAATCTCGGTATGAAGAAATGGATTTCAGAGTTGGCGGATATAATTTACGAGGGCTTTGTGATCACAATAGATTATGGATATACAAGAAAGGAGTACTTCCATCCTGCAAGAAACAGAGGAACCCTTTTGGCGTATATGAATCACAGAGTAAACGAGGATTTCTATGAGAGACCTGGCGATCAGGATTTGACGGCGCATATTAATTTCAGCGATTTACATCGATGGGGACAGGATGTGAGTTTTCATACTCTTGGATATGCTCCTCAATGGGCTTTTTTGGCGGGACTTGATTTTGAGGAAACCTTTTTAGAACTTTCAGGTGGAAAATTTGATCCATTTTCACCTGAATTGGCCGCAGTAAAAATGCTATTATTACCTCAAGGAATGGGGGAGTCTCACAAGGTACTGGTTCAAGGAATGGGAGTTCCATCGGATTTGGCGTTAAAAGGATTTTCACTAAAGAATATCATGAAGAGGCTTGGGTAGGAAAAATGGGTCGGTTTGATCTAGCCATATTTGATTGTGACGGAGTGATTCTGGATTCAAGGGAGGCCAATAGAAGCTATTATAACGCAATACTTGATGAATTCGGCCACAGGCCAATGACCGATACAGAGCTTTCCTTTGTGCACATGCACACTGCCGAGGAGTCAATAAGGTATTTATTCAAGGATTATGCCGCAGATGTTAAGGAAGCCCTAATTTATAGTCGGCAACTGAATTATACTAATTTTCTCGACCATTTGATTATGGAGCCAGGGGTCCGTGATACCATAGAATCTATTAGACCCCCAATTTTGACTGCCATATCCACAAACCGAAGTACTACAATGCCAATGGTTATTGATATTTTTGGACTAGATAAATGGTTTGATATTATCGTTTGTGCGCTCGATGTTAAGTATCCTAAACCGAATCCAGAGGGAATTTTTAAAATATTGAACATATCGGGGGTCGATAAGGATCATACGATCTATATAGGGGACTCTATTGTGGATGAAACGGTTTCGCATAGAGCAGGAATTCCATTTATTGCTTACAAAAACAGCAACTTAAATGCTTTGTTTCACGTGGAACATTTTTTTGAGATAAAGGAAATTTTGTTTAATTAGTAGTTTAATCTTCATGCCGTTTAATCACACATTTCAAGTCAGATGGGCACCATTGTTATTTTGAAATTCTTTCAATCCCCTGCATGTATTTGATTAAAACCTGTGGAATCAAGACGCTACCGTCTTTCTGCTGGTAGTTTTCCAATATACCAACAACGGTACGCCCTACCGCCAGGCCTGAACCATTTAGTGTGTGCAGCAAACGTGTTTTTGTCTGACCCTTGGGGCGATAACGTATATTTGCACGCCTTGCCTGAAAGGTATCAAAATTACTACAGGAAGAGATTTCGCAAAATCTGTTTTGCCCTGGGAGCCACACCTCGATGTCATAGGTCTTTGAAGCGGAAAATCCGAGATCTCCAGTACATAATTCAATAATTCTATATGGGAGACGGAGTTTTTGTAGAACCTCTTCGGCATCTGAAAGCAATGATTCTAATTCAGCAGAAGAATATTCCGGCTGGCAAAATTTAACGAGTTCCACCTTGTTAAACTGGTGTTGCCGGACAATCCCCCTGGTATCTTTTCCGTATGATCCTGCCTCTGATCTAAAGCATGGCGTATAGGACACATAATGGATGGGGAGCAGTTCTTCTTCAAGGACTTCGTCACGATGTAGGTTAGTAATGGGTACCTCCGCTGTTGGTATCAGATAGTAATTTCTGTTTTCTAGTTTAAAAAGATCATCAGCAAATTTGGGCAGTTGCCCCGTGCCGAGGAGGGACTTTTCGTTTACTATAAAAGGTGGAAGTATTTCCGTATAACCGTGTAGATCCTGGTGCAAATCCAACATAAAATTAATCAATGCCCGTTCGAGTTTTGCTCCCAATCCTCGGTAAACTGCGAATCTTGCACCTGCTATCTTTGCGGCTCTCTCAAAATCTAAAATATTCAGTGCTTCCCCTATTTCCCAATGTGGTGCCGGCTTGAAATCAAATTCTAATATATCTCCCCAGGTCCTTATGACAGGATTTTCTGTCTCGTCCTTACCGAATGGCACAGAGAAATGAGGCAGGTTTGGTATTGAAAAGAGATATTTGTGGAGAGACATCTCTTTTTCTCCAAGGAGATTGTTTAACTCCTTAATTCTGGATGCCACATCCTTCATTTGGAATATGAGTTGTTCAGGGTCTTTTTTTGCCTGTTTTTGCTTTCCTATTTCTTCCGATACCCTGTTTCTAAGGCTTCTAAGGTCTTCTACCTCTTGAATCAACCTTCTCCTTTCGGAGTCAATCTTAAGCAGAGAATCAAGCGGAAAATCGTTACATCTGTCTTTGAGAGCTTTGCGAACCAGCTCGGTGTTTTCACGTATAAATTTTATTTCCAACATACAAGAGTCCTTGAGCGTTGCCTAAAGTGAGTTAATAATGCGGGTCTTTGTACCTGCGGCAAGTGGCTTTAATCATAAGAGCTCGAAGATAATCCCAAATAGCAGAGTAATCAAATTATAACATAATCGTTGCCAGACCCCGCTCCCATTCTTCTCAATAATATACGTACAGGATCTAATCTCAACAATAAGTCAGCCATGGTTTTCCATGGGCCCCCGGTCATTAAATGCATCCAACCACAAATATGTATATGACATAAGTTTTTTCTTAGATGGGATCCACGGTGTGGCAAAGCGTTTTCATGAACCCTTTTAATTCTGTACGCAAGGGTTTTTTCTCTTTTTTCCCAGGATCTGTTTGAGAGCCAGGACAGCTGCTGTCCCGGTTTTGTAAAATGGTTCGGTTTACCAAGTGCAGTTTTTGCCTTAGAATGACATATTTTAAAGTGTTCATCCAAATCGAAATCAGGCTCCTGTATAATTTTGAGGAGATTTTTGCTTGAGAGAACCTCACTTTTCCATAAAGGTAGTTCGTTTCTCGCCAGATCGCTATTGTCAATCGGAAGACATGGGATATTATTGGCCTTACCATATTCATATGCTACCGCCCATTCAAAGGGTATTTGAAGCTGGAGTTCAAGTAGCTTGAGCCTGGAGTGGCGTCTTTTTTCTTCGGAAAGCTTGTTTTTTAAATATTCAAGACGAATCAGCCACTTTTCTTGATTGGACAATCTGTATCTGACTGAAAAACCACTGATTTCTACGGTTAAAATGCTCGGCTGGAATTTTTCAATTATCTTAGAAAGACCCTTTCTGCCTTGCGGATCAAGGTGGACTGTGCCAACGAGTATAAGATCAAGCATTTATTTAAATCCATATAGACTTACAAAAAGATTGATGCCATTTTTTGAATTTTTTGATCGGGGGTCTATATATTGCGTTTAAAATATTGGCCGACCACATAATGTTAAAAAAGTCGGTTTTTGTTCGCATTCGCGGTTTTAAATTTACAAAAGTACTCAAATTCTTTCCCGATCGAGGCTTCTATATTGTACAGCTTCAGACAGGTGAGCCATGGTTACATTGGTGGATTCCTCCAGATCAGCAATAGTTCTTCCGATCTTTATTATTCTATGAAAAGCCCTTGCGCTCAAGGCCAGTTTGCTTGCGACGGCTTCTAAAAAAGACCTGTTTTTTTCTGATAACTTGCAGAAATTCCTTAGCTCTTTAGATGACATTTGTGAATTACAATGGATAGAAAGACCTTTGAATCGTTGTTCCTGTATTTTCCTGGCCCCAACAACCCTCTTTCTGATTGAAGCAGAACTCTCGCCCCGTCTTGCATGACCAAGATCCGAATAAGGAACTGCTGGAACCTCTATCTGAATATCTATCCGGTCCAGCAAGGGCCCAGATATCCGGTTACGATATCGAATTATCTGACTTGGAAGACAAGAGCACTTATGTCGTGGATCTCCTAAATGCCCGCAAGGACAGGGATTTTGAGCGGCTACAAGGGTAAATCTTGCGGGAAAGGAAAGTGTGATTGCAGCCCTTGCGATAGTAACAACCCCGTCTTCAATAGGCTGTCTCAAACTTTCCAGCACGTTCTTCCTGAATTCCGGCAGTTCATCCAGAAAAAGCACCCCGTTGTGTGCGAGGCTTACTTGGCCCGGTCTCGGTACAGTTCCTCCTCCTATTAAGCCCGCATCTGAAATGGTATGATGAGGTGAGCAAAAAGGCCTTAAAGGGATTAAGGGGTCGTCCGAAGGCAAAAGTCCCGCAACGCTATATATGGTAGTGGTCTCAAGTGCTTCTTCAAAGGTTAGCGACGGAAGGATTGAGGGAATACGTTTGGCCAGCATGGTCTTTCCTGACCCAGGTGGCCCTATCATCAGTACGTTGTGACCTCCCGCGGCAGCGACTTCAAGGGCCCTTTTTACATGTTCCTGCCCAATTACGTCTTGAAAGTCTCCGTATTGAGATTCCCCCTCCTTGAATAGTTCGTTTAGATTAATTCGCTGAGGTTCGATCTTAATCTTGTCTATCAAAAAGCCCACAACCTCGGACAGATGTTTTGCTGGATACGCGGCAGTCTCTCTTACCACAGCGGCTTCCGGCGCATTTGCCTTTGGAACTATAAAACCATTAAGTTTCCATTCTCTGGCGGCAAGAGAAAGAGGAAGAATGCCCCTTGTAGATTTCAATGTACCATCTAGGGATAGCTCTCCTGCAAGGCAGTATCTGCTGAGTATGTTCTGCGGAATGATCTCCGTAGCACACAGAATAGCGCAAGCTATAGGCAGATCCAGGGCTGACCCCTCCTTTTTCATGTCCGCTGGCGCCAGATTCACCGTAATCCTTTGAGTAGGAAACGGATACCCACAATTTTTAATAGCGCTTTTGACCCTTTCCCTGCTTTCTTTAACCGCTCCCTCTGGAAGCCCAACCATATTGAAAGACGGAAGTCCAGGAGAAACATCTATCTCAATCTCTATTGGAAAAGCATCTATTCCTATAACAACCCCACTTTTCGCCATAGCAAGCATGAGAAGTTGTGTCCTTTCTAAGACATTTTTTCGTTATCGGAGTATTTTGTATAAATACAATATATTAACTGATTACCTGATCGGCTAAAAAGGCCATTACCTAAAAGTTTGTTGTATGTATGTTTTGTGGTTTATAAAGAAAAAGGCCCCTTTGTTTTAAAACAAAGGGGCCTTTCAGATTTTATGATTTATGCACGATCTAAAAACCGATCATGCCGATCATGCGATATACTTTACCTTGGACTACATCATGCCACCAGTGGGCATACCGCCACCCGGGGGCATACCACCCATGGGATGTTCCTCTTTAGGCTTTTCGGCGACCATGGCCTCTGTTGTGATAAGAAGTCCGGAGACGCTAGCAGCATTTTGAAGTGCTATGCGTGTGACCTTTGTCGGATCAATGATTCCAGCCTTCAACAGATCTTCATATTCTCCTTTTTCCGCATTAAATCCGACATTTCCGCTTTTATCCTTTACATGTTCAACTACAACAGACCCCTCATGCCCGGCATTGCTGGCAATCTGCCTCATAGGTTCTTCCAGAGCCCTTTTGACTATATTAATACCGTGTTCTTCGTCGGGATTCTTAACCTTAAGATTGTTCACTGCTCCCAGGCAACGAAGATAGGCAGTTCCACCCCCGGCGACTATTCCCTCTTCTACAGCGGCTCTGGTGGCATTAAGAGCATCTTCTACCCTTGCCTTTTTTTCCTTCATTTCTGTTTCAGTCGCTGCGCCAACGTTAATGACGGCCACTCCTCCGATAAGTTTGGCCAAACGCTCCTGCAGCTTCTCCCTATCGTAGTCAGAGGTTGTTTCGTCGATCTGTGTACGGATTTGCCTTACGCGGCCTTCGATCTTTTCCTTAGAACCGGCACCGTCAACTATAGTAGTATTGTCCTTGTCGATTATGACCCTTTTTGCTGTCCCCAGGTCATTGATAGATACATTTTCGAGCTTGATACCCAAATCTTCTGCCACCATTTCACCACCGGTCAAAATGGCGATATCCTGCATCATGGCTTTCCGTCTGTCTCCGAAACCTGGCGCCTTTACTGCACATGTCTGGAGAGTTCCCCTGAGCTTGTTTACCACCAATGTAGCTAGGGCTTCGCCCTCGACGTCCTCTGATATTATCAGAAGGGGTTTACCCATCTTGGCAATCTGTTCAAGAATTGGCAGGAGATCTTTCATGTTGCTGATTTTTTTCTCATGAATCAGAATATAGGGATCTTCCAGCACGCACTCCATCTTTTCCGGATCCGTTGAGAAATAAGGAGAGGAATAACCACGATCGAACTGCATACCTTCCACTACATCCAGCGAGGTCTCCATAGCCTTTGCTTCTTCTACCGTAATGACCCCCTCCTTGCCGACCTTGTCCATGGCCTCGGCAATGATGTTACCAATGGTAGGATCGTTATTGGCGGATATGGTACCTACCTGAGCGATTTCCTTCTGGTCCTTGGTGGGCTTAGACTTTTTCCGCAGTTCCTTTACAACGACTTCAACAGCTTTATCAATACCCCTCTTGAGGGCCATGGGATTGACTCCGGCAGCTACCAGCTTTGATCCCTCCGTATATATAGCTTGAGCAAGTATGGTCGCTGTGGTCGTGCCATCTCCAGCAATGTCGCTGGTTTTAGAGGCCACCTCTCTTACCATCTGGGCACCCATATTCTCAAATTTGTCCTCAAGCTCGATCTCCTTGGCCACTGTAACGCCGTCCTTTGTAATGACAGGCGATCCAAAGGATTTTTCAATGATGACATTGCGACCCTTGGGACCAAGTGTTACCTTGACCGCATTAGACAGGGCATTAATGCCTATTAACATGGCCTCTCTGGCCTTTATGTCGTACTTAATTTCTTTTGCTGACATTGTGTTTAACCTCCGTTATTCGGTTCTTATATAAACGTTGTTTTCTAATGAAATGTTATCAGTTGAACTAGTCTTCGATAATACCGAGAACGTCATCCTCCCTCATTATCAGATACTCTTCTCCGGAAATTTTTACCTCTGTGCCTGAGTATTTGCTGAACAGGACACGATCCCCCTCTTTTACGTCCAAAGGCTTTATTTCGCCATTTTCAAGAATTTTGCCGTTTCCGACAGAGACCACTTTTCCCTCGGCAGGCTTTTCTTTTGCACTGTCAGGGATGATAATTCCACCCTTGGTTTTTTCTTCTTCCTGTACGCGTGTTACCAAAATTCGGTCGTGTAACGGACGAATTTTCATAGCATTTCTCTCCTTTTTTTATAAAATAATTCAAAACAGATCAGTTCTAAACGAGCCGAAAGCCCTGAGCAAAGAGGCTAGCGACTCGTCTGGGTCCTCTGGGATTTGATACACAAGACTTACCTATGGTTTAAAAGGATGACCACCCAATTATTTTTTAGCACTCATTAACGACGAGTGCTAATATAATTACGGTTTTTTGGAATGCAATACTTTTATGCAAATAAATATTTTGTTTTTACAACCCGGTGTTGGTTAAAAAAGGCGAATCATTACAATACATCTTTAAAAATATACAGCAGCTCTTTGTGAATCAAGCTATTTGTTGCTAATATTTCCGGAACAAATGGAGAATAGCTGTTGCCCCAAAAGTCTGAGGTTTTCCCGCCGGCTTCCTCTAAAATAAGTTGGCCGGCGGCAGTATCCCAGGGTTTGAGCTTGATTTCCCAGAAACCGTCCATCCGGCCG
>CAZPDU010000019.1:0-8385 GCA_964585405.1 uncultured Thermodesulfobacteriaceae bacterium
ATCAGTGCAAAAGTAACCACAAAAATAACAGATGACAATATGAATGAAATTGACGTTGGTGATACTGCTGCTGAGGCGCCATGTCCAGTCATTAGCCGACATCTCCTTTGAATAACTTTAGAATTACAAAGTATGCCATGGGTCTATCTCTAAAGACCTTAAGGTCTCAGCCCTGCATCGATTCATGAATAATTCCCGCTATCCCCGCATTATTTGGGGAGACAGGCTAAATCGATTGTAGGATCCCTGACGAATCGGCGTTGTCAAATCTTTATTATTTACCTTTACATCAGCCCCTGAACACCTGTGCACAGGTACTGTAAAAGTAAACTCTAAGGCATATGACTGAATGGGAATTGCGTTTTACCAAATAGACATGAGCAAATCAGTATGGAGGCCGGATTTTTAGTCAGTCCCGACAATCAGTAATAGGGCTATCTGGGATTACCGGGATTTTTAAATCTGGTCTTCAGTATGCTTTTCTCAAGCCTAACCCCCCTTACTGCTTTTGGCCCTTCCCATCCTCTCCGACAGGAACTCAAGTTCTTTTGGTCCTTTTGAAAACCCCCTTCAAGCCCTAGTGTTTATTCCCAAATAGACAGCCTCTTGGTTTAAAAAATATTCTAGTATGTGGTCATTACCGAGTCAACTAAATTAGAAATATATTCCATTTTTGTGCTTCGGAAAAAGAGATCTTTTCCGGTACGTTAAATTCAAAAAACAGATACAGCAGGAACTCAGCCAGAGTAGTCAATAAATTCACCGCAGCTTCTGCGTCTTTTCACAAATCGCTATGAAATTTCCACCTTACCTTAGGTATAATTGTATAGTAATTTACAAATAGGGGATAGTTTTTTTATAATTCGTTTGACATGGGATTTGTCCTGTGAGACAATCAAATACGTATAAACTTAGTAAAGATGTGGAAAGGAGGTGCACAAAAAAATAATAAATCATATTTGAATTCTGTATATAATATAAGGTAGGAGAATAAATTATCGGCCGCACATTCATTATGGGTGCAGGTGTGATTTTTCGCAGCTGTAAGTTTCGCTCTTGTAACATTTGGGCTCGTTTAGGGGTTAACGAAGGAGGGCGTGAAGAAAAATGAACAGAATGTTTAGATCTCCATGGTTGGAAGTAAACATAATGTTGGCCGTACTTATCTTGTCATTTGGAGGTATGTACCTGGTAGGCAAGGGGCTAGAGACGCCGCCCGGAGGCATGTCCGGTGTGGCAATATGGGCATGGCTTTTGGGGTTCTTTTTACTGAGCTTTGCTATCGCACTGGTCGCAGTAATCGGCGGGATCGGCGGAGGGGTCCTGTTTACACCTTTTATGCTGGCCTTCACATCCGTTGACAGTCTGATAGTCAGGGCAACCGGCCTTATCGTGGCCATGTTCAGCGGACTGGTATCCACAGGGCCGTTCATGAGGGGTGGACTGGCCAATCTCAGGATCTGCGTCTTTTGTGCCGCCGCTTATGGAATAGGGGCCTTTTCAGGTGCGCAGGGTGCGATATATGTCGCCCAAAACTTAGGGGAAACCGGCGAAGGGGTAGTCAGGCTCTCCCTTGGACTTATTCTCCTTTCGCTGGCCATCTATTTTATTCTAGGTGGCAAAAAGATAGAGTGGCCCGAGGTCAAAAAGGTGGACAAATTCACCAAATGGCTGAAGATGTCTCAGCCGTATTATGAAGTATCTATGAAAAGGGTTATTGACTACCCCCTGACAAGGGCAGGTTATGTGCTCTTTGCCATTATCGGGGTGGGTCTGCTTTCTGGGTTTTTCGGTCTGGGGGCAGGCTGGGCGATAGTGCCGGCACAGAATATGATAATGGCGGTCCCTCTCAAGGTGGCGGCTGCCAATTCAGGGGTACTGCTCGGTATGGGGGATTGCATAGGAGTATGGCCGTATCTGCTTATGGGGGCCATAATTCCGGTATTTGCCGCCCCGTGGCTGGTGGGCCAGGTACTGGGAGGCCTGCTGGGGGCATTGATACTTATCAAGGTCAAGGCCGGTTTCGTCAGGTATCTGTTGATCGGGTTCATGTTTTTCGCATGTTTTGGACTCCTGACCAAGGGACTTAAATTATTGGGGGTTATCGGGGAGGTCCCGATGTGGTTAAATGGCCTGGTCTTTCTCACTATTTGTATAATAGTAACTGTGCTTATAGTAAGATACGTAAAAGCCGAAGCCCGGTTAGGAGGTTAGGGATATGAGTGCTGACACAAGACCAAAAATGCAACTATCGCAGCGCGTCTATGGTGAGATAGTCTATTGGGGTACTATCGTGGCATGCATAATCTGCATGATAGGTCCTTATATATCCATGAAAAACCCGGATAAAAATGTCATGAATCCGTTCTATCTCTTTGCCGCGATATTTGAGGGCAAGGACACCGCAACCATCTGGCAGGAAGTGGCCGGAGGTTTCCCCGGGGGACATTTTTACCTGGAAAAATTCTTTTATGGTGACGGATTTACGCAATTCGGTCTGGCTATGGGCTGCAGTGTAGCCGCATGGGCGCTCATACCTGCCGCTCTCATCTATCTCTTCAAGGAGAAAAATCCGACCTACACCATATTATGTCTCTGGGTAGCCGCACTGATCTTCCTGTCTATGATAGGTATAGTTAAATCATAGCTTCGACATCGGCCTGGTAATGAATCAAAGGCCTGTACTGTCTATGACAGTACAGGCCTTTTCTTTGTACACACCGTGTTGTGATTGATGCCTTCGGTTTAAGGCACCGCCTGTACGGCATTTTAATATTGTGCCGGTTTTTAAAGGGTGTATTTTTATAGAAAAAAGGAGTTCAGGAAAAACAGGGCGCATGGTACGAATATTCATCATCATATCATTGGTCTCTATTTCGGCCGGTATTTCCTTTGGAACCGAGTTTACCCAGAGATTCAATGCCAAAGAGGGTTTTACATTAAAATTGCCTGACAAATGGGCCCAGATTCCAGGGAAGGTCCTGAATGAACATTCCAGAAGATTGCAGCAATCTGCTCCTGATGAGGAAAGGCCTGCATATGATTATGGTTTTCAATTATTCAGTTCCGGCCATTGGCTGGAGTATCCCCGCATACTTATTCATATTAACAGTACAGGGCGAATTTCTGAAGGTAAAATAAGAAAATTAGCCAGAGAAAAAGATGGATCACAACCCATCAAGGAGAAAATCAGCGGGATTTTGAATACAGAGGTGAAAGATATACTGTACGATCCGAATGACCATACCTTATGGATGACCTTCCTGTCGACGGAGGAAGGGGTGCAGGGTCTGGTAGCTACAAAGCTGACACAAGAGGGCTGTATTCAGATAGTATGTTACTCCCATGATCAGGATTTCCATAAATACCGAGGGCTGTTTGAAAATATAGTGAGAAGTATTGATTTAAACAGGGACCTGAAATATAAATCTCGAATAACGGACTCCATCCCTATAATTTCCCAGATCGACCTGCGCCAGTTTTTTTCGCATGTCTTCACCAGTGCCCTCGTGATCGGTGCAATCTGGCTGCTGTTAATCCGAATTAAAAAAAGGTGATTTGCTCAGGTGAATATATTAAAGGCTTTAGGCTGGCCGGCCTCGACATTCAGAACCTTTGCTGCCATTTCAGGCCCCTGAGACCCAGTATAATGGCCAGGGCACTCAGAATAAATATCCAGGAAATTTGCCCTGACATCTCGGTTTTCAGAACCGCATGCGCTGGATTGTCAGGGTTATAGTGAACAGTGACCAGTCTGCCTTCAGGATATTCCCTCAGTACCTCTAAAGAGCCGCTGTAATCCCCGATTATGAGGGTATAGGATATCTGGGAACTCACGTAACGAATACCGTTTACCAAATATTCGTATTTAATATTTACTCTGCGACCGATAGTCCTTTTGGCCCCGCTTATGCGGGAAAGTATGATTTTTCCCTCCGTGGCTGGCCAGCTCTGTGACTCATACCCTTTGTAGACCCTGTAAACCCCGTAAAACCCGATAACAATTCCTGCAAGTAAGACTATCACCAGGGGGTTCACTTGTGAATTCTTGCCCTTTTGATTTTCAGTGCCCATTATCCGCCTTTGTATTCTTGATTTATCTCTTAAACTCAGGCAGATACCTATTCATCAGTGTAAGTATGGTAATTTGGAATTTATGAAATTGATTCGGGAACAGGCCTGATTTTGATCCTTCTGTTAAAAGGTAACCGGGAAGGTTGACCCTGAAACCCCGCAGGGTCGCATTATCCCGCTTGTGTATAATTAATATTGAAATCAGGCCGTTTTATGAGAGGGCCCTGAAGTGAAGGATAAAGCCCGACCCGTACCTTTACCCGCTGAAGAAGCACAGGCCGGACTCATCGGTGCCGGCGGCCTTGTATAGCTGCCGAAGTAACTTTTTAAATATTTCTATTTCTCCATGTCATCCAGACTCATCATGGCCCTGAGGGCAGCCATGGGATCACCACTGGCCAGGACATCCAGTTCCTTCATGCGCTTCTGGTCGTGAGGAAATTTTTTCTTTATTCTCGCCTCATAGGCGTCCCTGAGTACCCCCAGAAGCTTTTCCAGGTCATAGGGCTTTTCCAGGTAGCCATAAGCGCCCAGCTTGGTGCATTCCACTGCAGAATCTACAGAGGCATAGCCCGTGAGCATGATGACTTCCAGAAATTTGTGATTTTCCTTGAGTATCTTGAGGAGTTCCTGCCCGTTCATACCTGGCATCTTTAAGTCCAGTATCGCCACATCGAATCCGCCCATCTTGGCCTCTTTGATTGCCTGCTCTCCATTTGAGGCGGTGGTGACCTGAAAATCTCTGGATTCAAGCCGCCGCGACAGCGTGTTTAGGAAGTCTACTTCATCGTCAACGGCAAGAATTTTGATCTGTGAAGGAGTTGATTGAGCATTTGTCATAACCTGATCTCCTTGAGCTTTTTGATTATGGACTCAGAATACGAATCATTACCACACCAAAAAAATATTGAATATTATATTATATCTATTATGTCATATCAAATGAATTATATTATATGGGCATAGATATATCTATCGTTCCTGCCTGACTGTCAACCTTGATTTCAGCATGGAGCGCAGAAAGTAATGCCTCTATTCGTTTGTCCGGAAATTCTTCTGGCGCCGGCCTTGACATGCAGTTAAGTTGCGAAAATGTAATCTGAGCGCTGTTATCTGTTTTTTTGGCCAGCACCCGGACTGTCTTATTCTGCCCGACTGAATCTATGGCAAAGTCCAGGCACAGCCATATGAGATTTTCCAGTAAAAATGGACTTGTCTTGATATTTATCGGTTCATTGGAAGGCGGTTTTTCCAGACTGACTTCCCGCATACTGGCCAGTCTGGAAGCAAGTTTTATCACAATCTCCAGGATATCATTTAAGTTTTCCGCCTTTATTTGTTGATCTGTACTATGGGCAAATTTGTTCATATTTTTCATGATACTGTCTGCCCTTCGGACCTGTTTAATGATCATCTGAGATAAGCCTTTCAGTTGTTCCGGATCAATAGGCACTCCCTTCTCATGCATATAGACAAAATCCTGTAAGAGTCCCGCGTTTTCGTTAATAACAGCCAGGACGTTTTTGATCTCGTGAGACATTGAGGCCGACATCTTTCCAAAAAATTGCAGGCCTTCTTCACACAGAATATCCCATTGATAGTTCATGCCGGCTCCTGTTTATTTCTTATTTGATATCTTTCTGTTATCTTCTTCTGTATAAAATCAGCTTTGCAAAATACCAATCAGGCCCTTTGTTGATTGAGGGACATAATAAAAGCCCTTAGCAGAAACAGGCTCGTTATCAAAAATGTGTTCTATTTTTAAAAATGCGCTCATCCCCATAGGGTCACAGGAAATTTTTTATTTTAATTCACCTAATATACCGTGAAATCATGCTGAAAATCAACTAGTTTCTGTGACTTTTACCAAACATGCCCCTATTGGTATCTGTCAGTTTTACATCGGTTTTGCGCTCGGCATGTGCAATTTTTTTTATCCGTGCCTTGTCTTTCCCACAAATCATATTTTGGTATGGCCTAAACGAAAATTGGGGATGAGGTACACTACAATTATTCGTATAGTCAGGCAAACTACATTAATGAAGGCCAGCCGATTTTTGTCGGGTACGAATCTAATGTGCAGGACGGAGTAATAATCCATGTACTTGAAACAGAGCACAATGGTCACCCAATTGTTGAAAATCAAGTAGAGGCTGAAGAAAAACTGACGACTATCCCCTCAAGAGTCTCAATGAAGGGGTAGTGCATGTAAATACCAGCCTTGAGGATGGATATAACGGGACCGATCTGAAATAGTTGGCCTGAAAGAAAGGTCATTTGGGATACACGACCCGTATTGCCAAATGTGCGCGCAGAAAGAAGTTTTCGCCCGGCGGGAAATTTTCCTTGACGTCATTATTCGAATATATTAAAAACCGGTCGAATACTCAGTCTAATTTGGAAGATCTGCCAACTAGGTGATACAACAAACAAAAGATATGTATTACAAATGGCTTAGACAGTAGAATGTCCAAAAAAGATACGATACTGCAGGCGGCGACAAGGCTCTTTTCTGAAAAAGGGTTCAAACAGACCTCAATTGCCGAACTCTCCAAGGCTACAGGTGCTGCTGAGGGGACGATCTTTTATCATTTTAAAAACAAAGAGAATATCTTTCTTTGCATCCTTGAGGACACCAGGAATAGAGTTATAGCGGAGTTGAACAGGTATGTGGAAGAAGAGAAATTTGTGACTGGTTTAGACATGATAGAGGGCGTCTGCTCGTTTTACTTTTATCTCGCTGGAAAAATGGAAGAGCAGTTTCTGCTTCTGCATCGTCGCCATCCGCATGAACTCGCCGAGGTCAATCCTGTTTGCAGGGAACATCTGGAGGCTATTTACAACAGTTTTGTAAATGGTTTTGAACAGGCCATCCATATCGGGCAAAAGGATGGATCTATAAGGGAGATGTCTCCAAAAAGGACTGCGCTTATCATCTTTTCCATGGTGGACGGCCTGGTGCGCTTCAAAACCTATAACCTCTACGATGCGGGTGCACTCCACAAGGATTTTCTGGAGTTGTGCCGCACGATGCTACAGAAAAAATAGATTCAGGAGTAGGTATTTCCAATGCTGACAAAAATCTTTCCATTCATTAGCTGGTTTAAAGACTATGACCTCGGCAGTCTCAGAGATGACGTTCTCTCGGGTCTCACTGTTGCAATGGTGCTCATTCCCCAGTCCATGGCCTATGCGCAATTAGCAGGGCTGCCGCCTTACTACGGGCTGTATGCCGCATTCCTGCCGCCCATGATTGCCTCCCTGTTCGGCTCAAGTCGTCAGTTGGCCACAGGCCCTGTTGCGGTTGTGTCGCTGATGACCGCCGCATCCCTTGAGCCGTTGGCAACCGCTGGATCAGAGGGCTACATCGCCTATGCACTCTTACTGGCCCTCATGGTCGGCCTGTTCCAGTTTGCACTCGGCGTATTCAGGCTCGGACTCGTGGTCAATCTTCTCTCACACCCGGTGGTAAACGGATTTACTAATGCGGCATCCATTGTTATTGCCACTTCACAGTTGTCCAAGCTGTTCGGTGTTTACGTGGATAAGGCGGAACACCATTATGGCACTATCATCAGGGTCGTCCAGGAGGCATTTCACTATACCCATTTGCCCACCTTGCTTCTTGGCATACTTGCCTTTGCCATTATGTACACACTCAGAAAAATCGCGCCGAAGATCCCCAATGTCCTCGTGGCCGTGGCACTAACAACGGTTATTTCATGGGCTATCGGGTTTAAACACGACGTAAGCGTTGATATTTCCGCTATCGAATGTCCCAAGGTACATGAACTTGTCCATAGATTTAATGAGACGGTAAACAGTATGAAACCGCTGGCCGAAGAACGGACCATCGTTGCAAAGGCCCTGGACGAGGCCAAAAGCGCCCACAACACCATTGGTATCCTCAACGCAGAGCGTGACGCGAGCGTCATAGCATTCAAGTTGGATCAGCTCAAAGAACAAGCCCATAAATACAGGACGGAGCTCAGATATTATCTGTTCAGCGGTGTAGAGCAGCCTGACGGTTTCATGAAGTTCTATCCCAAGGAGGAGACCCCGGAAGGTGTTAAGACTGATGGCCGCACATGGCGCATCATGGTGGGTAACCAGATGCTCAAAAAAGACGAACTGGTCATGATGGGAGGCGGCAAGGTAGTCGGGGTGATACCTGAGGGACTGCCTACTTTCACAATACCGCAACTGGACGTGAAGGTCATGTTGCAACTCCTGCCCTTTGCAATCATCATTTCTCTCCTGGGCTTCATGGAGGCCATTGCAATTGCCAAGGCCATTGCCGGTAAGACGGGC
>CAZPDU010000020.1:0-1992 GCA_964585405.1 uncultured Thermodesulfobacteriaceae bacterium
AAGGATTGCCAAGAGTTTTTAATCCGCCTTGGAGGCATTCTCGCCGGCAGCGGAACCAGCCATTACGCAGTCAGTAGAGAGGGGAGGAAGGCTTAAAGAGGAAAAGTCTTATCATTTCCCCATAAAGTGAAAATGTGAAGAACGTTATATATTTAAAAAGCAAGGGGTTAGCTTCCCCAATGTTAGTATAGAAAAAAATATCTTAATAGCTATGAAAAAGCGAAACCTCCTGTTAAGGTAAAGTACTTTTTTTCCCACAAAAACTTTAACTTAAGGAAGGAGGTTTCAGATGACAGTTCGAGATTGTACCAGTGCGAAGGACTTTTTGCAATTCAAGAAAGAGATTAGGGGATCCAAGGCACATTTGATTGTAGGCATTGACATTGCGAAGGATGACCACAAAGCGTTCTTCGGGACAGCGTATGGGAAGACTTTGCTGAGGCGGTTCAAATTTAAAAACGACATTCAAGGGTTTGGGAATCTCCTTGAACGGGTGAATGATGTGAAAAACCGGCACGGCCTGAGCGAGGTGGTTTTGGGAATGGAACCCACCGCCAATTATCATAAGCCTCTGGGAGAATATTTGATCAGGTGTGGACATAGGGTAGTGTTGGTTTCCGGTGTTGCGGTCAAGAAGAACCGGGAATTGTTGGATGGCCGGTGGGACAAGAATGATACCAAAGACTCAGCGAATGTTGCGGATCTGATATCCCAGGGCAAATGTTTGTTTTATGAGTATGCCCCTGTCCTGATAAGAGACTTGAGGAATCTGTTGTCTTTGAAGAGGCGGTTGAAAAAGCAGGAGCACGGTCTGAGGATCCGGATTCGAAACAATCTGTTGGCGCAGTACTTTCCGGAGTTAGATCGATATTACAACAAATGGGAACCCGAGATGCTGTCCGTTGTGAGATGGTGTTTGGATCCATCGGTGATTGCCGGTCTTGAATACGATCAATTTGTGAGCCTTGTCTGCCCGGGTAGCGACAACCTCCGTCAACAGGGACGATTGGAATGGATCTGGAAGAAGGCAGTTGACTCCATAGGATGTGCTGCGGGTGAAGCGGCTGAATTTGAGGCCCAGGTTCTGGTGGAGGAGTTGCGGCACATCAGAGAGGTGATCAAGGAAATGGATGCCAAGATCAAAGATGTCTGCAAGAGATGCCCGGAATATGACTATCTTCTGACGATTCCCGGATTTGGTCCGGATGTCTCCTCAAAGGTCCTTGCTGCGATCGGAGATCCGTTTCGTTTCAATTCAGCGAGCCAGGTCCTGAAAATGGCCGGCATGGATCTGAATGCGGAGCGGAGCGGAAAGGGCTCTAATACGGCTGTCCCGATTATATCGAAAAAAGGCAGCGGGCATCTGAGGTATGCCCTTTATCAGGCAGCGTTTATTGCATCCTGCAGGCCCAAGCTGTTTAAGAAGTACTACGCCAATATACTCACGGGCAGGGAAAAAGAAAAAGGCATAAAGACCAAGATGAGAGTCAAGCTGGCTGCCAAGTTATTGGTGATAGCTTGGACCCTCATGAAAAAACGAAAACCGTTTGATCCGGAGCATATACAGATAGGCTAAGCACATTCAAATTCGGTGAGAGAGCCCGATTAACAACGTTGAGGCCATTTTGGACCTCGGGAGGGACAATACAGGGCCTCTCACTGAACTTTGCAACCTGGATAGGGGATGCTGGGTGACTGCCACCGTGCGGTACGCCGGATATGTAACGATGAGGTGCAAGGTTCATTTATAGTGGGAAACTCACCGAACAAACGACAAAAAGCCGCCAGAGGCTTAATGGGGAGTTATATCCAAAAAATCGTTGATTTTTATCTGCTTGATTTTACACTACTTTTTTCAAAGCCACTTTTCTCTTGACAGGAACAATATAGGATGTCCCCCATTACACGTCCTATAACCATTGCTTTTTCCTCAAGGATCAAAATGACCCAACAAGAAAAAACCTTCGCGTCCTTGGCGCCTTCGTGGTTCAG
>CAZPDU010000021.1:0-2147 GCA_964585405.1 uncultured Thermodesulfobacteriaceae bacterium
GAGAGTAGCAAGGATGCCCTTAATTCGTTCCGTAAGTTCTCTCTCCCGCACTGTCTCGTAAGGAGAGACAATATCCATATTTTCAATAAAGTCTCCCAAGGTACTATCTTCATTGCCAACTGGAGTCTCTAAAGAGACCGGTTCCTTTGAGGCCTCCAGAATGGACAATATTTTTTCCAAAGGAAGCCCGGTTCGCTGCGAAATTTCTGCAGGTATAGGTTCCCGGCCAAGTTCTTTAAGGAGGGCATAAAAGGCCTTGAAAAATTGACTGCGCAGTTCTAAAAAATGAACCGGAAGACGTATAGTACGAGTCTTGTCGAGTATGGCCCTGGTAATAGCCTGGCGTATCCACCAACTGGCATATGTAGAAAACTTGTTACCTTTTGTATAATCAAATCGGAATACTGCCCGCATGAGACCCAGATTACCCTCCTGAATCAGATCAGAGAGTGATAGGCCTTGATGCATATATCGTTTGGCGATACTGACCACCAGGCGCAGATTGGCATTAATCATTTCATCTTTAGCCACTTCTATTCGGACGCGATGCCTTTTGACAGTGACTTCGAGAGAGTCAAGGCCATCATCCTCGGCGTATATTTCCAGGATGCTGGCAACGGCACTCACCAAATAATTCAACTGCTGCTTTTTGGGCTTAAGCGTGGGGTCTCGACGCCTCCATGTGCGAATTTGCTCTCTCAAGGCCTCCATTGCAGGTAAGTCCGAGGGGTGTTCCATAATAGCCCTAATAATCCCATTAAAGCCATCTCTGATAGTGCGGCTGAGATCTTGCTCCTTTTCAGGGGTAAGAAGCTCGTATTTCCCCATTTCTCGCAGATAGGTGGTGGTAATTTCTTCTGAGTCAGTATGACCTCCAGCATCAAGAACTACTTCGGGAATCTCGGATTCATCGTCGTCGTCATCTGGTTCTTTTTCCAGCAAACATTTTTTTCCTGAGAGTTCTTTTAGAACCTTCTCTCTGGAAATAGCTACGAATTTGGGGCCGTCGATGACTTCAATATTATTAAGGCATAGTAGATCGAATATCTCTTCAAGCTTTTCAAGGTCCTTTTCTTCGTCGGGTATCAGTTCATTCAATACCTGATAAGTAATAGTACCCTCTTGGCCTGCTTCAATCAGACGATCGAGATAACCATTGGATGGCAGATCCTTTTTTTTAAGAGCTACTTTTTCGCCCATGGTTTAATCCAGATAAAAAATCCTGTTAGTTATTTTTATTAAATATGAAGCTAATCAAAGACACAGCTGATGAGGACTTTGACAAACAACTCTTTTATTTAATTGTCATGATCACAAGGGAAGCCCAAAATATAAACTGTTTTCTAAACAGTTGCAAACATTAAAAAGAGTTTAGGTCCGACAGACTTGAATGTAAAGTGTTTAAAATAAAAATTTTGCCATAATGTCCATGACCTTATGGCAAAATTATAGAAGATGTATATATAAGTTGAAATAGTATTTTTAGCTTTGTAATCGGACAGCTTGCATCAATGTCTTTTTCTGGTATTTATTAATCTCATAAAGGCCTCATTCGCAAAGCCTTATAAGCTTTATTTCATAAGGCATTTTTGTTATGCAAGTTCGTTGACGGATGAAAATATGTTGTGGGAGTAATGAATATGGAACGAATCCCGTTCACAAAAGAGGGTTTCGAAAGACTAAAAAAGGAACTTGAGACCTTGGAAAAGGTAGAGAGATTTAAGGCAATTAAGGCTATTGAAGTGGCCAGGGCACATGGCGATTTATCTGAAAATGCTGAGTACCATGCTGCAAAGGAACGACAGGGTCAGCTCGAAGCTCGAATTCAGTACCTTAATAGCAAACTTTCCGTAGCAGAGGTGATTGAAAGTGAGAGCCAGGACTGTGACAGGGTTGTGTTCGGGGTCAAGGTTAGGCTGGAAAATATAGATAGCGGAGACAGGGTTGTTTATAAGCTGGTAGGTCCGGATGAATCCGACGTACAAAAAGGAAACATTTCAGTCAAATCCCCTCTTGGCCAAGCACTTATAGGCAAATATGAGGGGGATGAGGTAAAAGTCCGCACGCCGGCGGGTCTCAGGAATTATGAAATATTGGGAATCTTCGTCTGATTCGCTCCCTCTAAATATTTTCAATCGGCCATCCCA
>CAZPDU010000022.1:0-5403 GCA_964585405.1 uncultured Thermodesulfobacteriaceae bacterium
GGCGGGAATGTACTTGGGTGCAATGTCAATGCCTTTGGCGCGCGCCTCGTCCAGCACATTGGGGAAAAGCCCCATCTCAAACTCAAAACCGAGAATATCGACCTTTGTGATGTGCTTTTTGCGGCATTCGAGGATGATCTCCTCCACAAAGAGGCGCGTCACGGGCAAATTCACCGGCCCGATGGCAACCAGCCGCCCGGCCCGCTTGCCGTGGAAACAGCCGAACTGCTCCACCTTTTCAGCCCGGTATGCTTTCAGGATCAGTTCCAGAAAGGCCGCTTCCTTCTCGGCCAGTTGCTTTTGCTGCTCTTCCTCCCGCAGGTTCGGGTTAATGCCCACAAAGTGCTGACGCTCGTATTTGCCGAGATTGAGAATTTCAAAGGCGCGGTAATCCCTGCCGTCGGCCTTGAGCTGCCGCTGTACGCCGATCATCCGCTTGCGCGTGGTGTGAATGGCGAACTTGCCCAGATCGGTGGCGATCCACTTGCGCCCCAGCTTCTCCGCCACCGCCGCCGTCGTGCCGGAACCGACGAAGAAGTCGGCGACGAGATCGCCGGGGTTACTACCGGATTTTAAGATGCGTTCGACCAGCGATTCCGGTTTCTGTGTGGGATAGCCAGTTGATTCTTTGCTGTTCGCCATGATTCCAATGCGGACATCCTTGTCAATCCATAGGCTGCTAACGACCTGCCCCTCGGTTTTCGTTGCGTAGCGCTTCTGGTAAACGGCGCCTCCGCCTTCCCCAATCCGGATGTTTCCCTTAGGCCACTCCGCATCAATCTTTTCCTGACTCCAGGCCCAGTGGCGTCCCTTTGGCGGTGCAATCGTTTTGTCGCCGAAAAGTCTTGGCTCGCCGGAACTCGGGGCGTCAAGGGTCACCCATGCGTACCTTCCGCCCGCATCCTCATGTTTGTACATCGCATTAAGGTGATCTTCGCTGATCGGTATCATCACGGGTTTAGGCGAACAGCTTTCGCTCTTCTGGTACCAAAAGATCGTGTCGTGGACCTTACCAGTTGGTGTGAAGCTTTTTGGTTTGGTGCGCTGCCAGATGATTTCAGATAGAAACGATTCTCTGCCAAAGACCTCGTCCAACGCCAGACGGAGGAAGCCGTTCACCCGCCAATCACAATGCACATAGATACTCCCATCCTCGGCGAGGAGGTCGCGCATGAGGATGAGGCGTTCGTAGATCATGGCGATGAACGAGTCGGCGCCTTTGCCCCAGGTGTCGCGGTAGGCGATTTCTTCGAGGATGTTGGGGCGCTTGGTGAAGGTGTCGCCGCCGCCGCCGACTTCGATGTCCATCGAGAAATCGGCGCCCACGTCGAAGGGCGGGTCGATGTAGATGAGCTTGAGGCCGCCCTGCTTCTCGATCTCCTCGCGCAACGGGCCGTTCTTGAGGCTGGAGAGGATGAGCTTGTTGTCGCCCCAGATCAGCTTGTTGGTCCAGCCCTTGAGCTGACGACCTCGGGCATCTACATCAAAAAGACTCATTTGTATGGCTGTATCCGATGGCTTCTCTGCACGAGGTTCGTCCACCTGCTCGATCACCTGAAACGGCAGGACGATATTGCAGACCTCGGCAGTCTTGCCGTTCCAGACCAGTTCCACCTCCCGCTTTTCCTCGAAAAGGAGGAAACGGTATTTCTCCGGCAATTCCCGATCCGATTCGAGAAAGCGGACGATCTCCTGCTTTTCCTGCTCGGTTAATTTCAACATGTTTTGTCCTCTTTCACTTTTACAGCTTCATACCCCTTCGGTCTCGGAAACATAACGGCGGGAATCCCCCGACACAAAAGCCGCAGGCTTTTGTGGCCAGAGTGCATGCCCTTGTTAGGCGAATTTTTTGTTGTTGCCACATAAAATCTACAAGTTGTTGCAATTCTGCAATATGTTTGCCACTTCTGCTGCTGACAAACCATGGTTCCGCTGTTGAAATGCAACCCCTAAGTCGGCTGCAAATCGAGAAGGATGCTGTGTCACAATACTGCCATTGATAAACCGCCGATTGGCAAACGTAATAATACAATCTGCTCGCGCACGAGTTATACCTACATATAATAATCGTGCTGCTTCTTGTACTTGGCCAGGGTAAGGGCTCCGCCTAGGGCCAGGAATGAGTTGTTCTTCCAATCCAGGGATAAAAACAACTTTGGAATTCAACCCCTTAGATGAATGCAAAGTCATTACTCTCACACGATTAGACGGGTCCAACTCTTCCGGCATTTGTATGTTGAGACGGGTATATACTTCCATCAACGTCTGACGGGCTTCTTTTGCTGAACGAGCTCCAAGTATCTTTTCAAGTTCTTCTAATGTCATATCTGCAGGTAAATTGTTAGCCCATTTCATCCAAAGATTCGCTTCATTTTGGGATGTGTGGGTACTTAAAATAGCACCGATATCGCCAACGCGCTGACCTATAAGATCCTCTATGGCCCACCCAGCAATTGAGTTGATAATATTTACAACGCCATTTATTGCGTTGGCTTCTCTCTGAGTGAATATTCCTGTTGTAATTTCTGCACCAAATTGTGCTTTATAATTTAGATTGTTTGCTAAAATTTTGTCTGCAATACTCACGCATGTCCCAATGCCAACACCATTGCGCAACCCGAGAAGTGTTCTATAGGCAAAATAGTCATCGGAATTACGCAATAAGCGTAACATTGAATAAACAAAACGAATGATTTTGTTACTTGAAAGGCCCAGTTTTTGTTGAATATCAAGCAGGACCCCTGCGTTTTTCATAGCTGTTTCAAGTTTTCTTAGCTGTGCACTGCGGTCCGACAAAAGTATAAGGATTTCGTTTGGAGATAATCCCCCCGCGATCAAGTCTCTTACAGATTGCGTAATCGCCTGTGTCTCTATATCATCATTCTGAAAACTGATTGCAGTTACAGAACCAGGAACAGGTGGTGCGCTTCCGGCGTAAGCTGATTGTAAGGCTTTGAGGATTCGGTTAGGAGAAGCATTGTTGGCTAACACATTGGTTGCTACACCAAGAACTGATGGTGTGCAACGAAAGCATAACTGAAGCGCATGCTGGCCTGAATTAACGTGCCTAGCTGGAAATGTCTGAATTCCAGTAGGATATGCATATCTAAATGAATAAATGCTTTGGTCGTCATCTCCTGAAACGAAAACAGTCACACCAGTACTTGCAATGATATCAATCAACTCGACATCACAATTATTTAAATCCTGATATTCGTCAACAATTAGATGCTCTACGCCTACCAACTTTTTTGGATTCAGTATTCCAGCATTAATATTTACAACACATTGCCGGACTGCTTCTCCAGGAAGTAAACATGCATATAATTGTGTTCGATTAGAATGAAAAACTGTAAAGGAATTTTGTTCTGCTTGAGAAATCGGTGGCGTTGGTGAAGAGATAAAGGGTAGCGGTGGACTCCCTGTGCTCCATATTGCCTCGAAATGAATACGTAATTCTGAACATCTTTTTATTGAAAAATTGGTTTTATTTTTCAATTCTTCATCAAAAATATTTCGTTGCTCCCAATCATCCAAGATTCTTGGACTTGTGGGATATTGTGTCAGCTTTCCCCCCTTAGCAAGTATACTTAAGGCAAGGGAATGTAATGTTGAAACATGTATCCCGGAAACAGCAGGGATCGCAGCACAATATTTAAGAATTCCCTCTTGTAAATCTTCTGCTGCTGCACGGGTAAATGAAACCGCAAATATAGTGTTTGGATCTACACCATTATCAATCAGCCATTTTACACGCTCTCCAATCGAAAAAGATTTTCCGGTTCCTGGTCCTGCAACTAGCCTTATTTGAGGCGAAATATCATGAGCGGCAAGATCCTGTACAGTCTTTGCCGCGTTTATTTGTTGCTGAGTGAAGCCCATGATGTTTTCCTTCGTTCAATTCAACGCATTATTTTGCGCCTAACGTGGCCGATCATCGGGCGGCGGTCTTTTGCCGATTCGCTGCATCAGCATGTTTATCCATTATGCCTCAAGATACTTCGCGTCTCGAAATTCTGCAGGGACAACACGTACGAGTTCGCCGTCTATGTCTATGCCGAATTTTACCGCGATGTATGCCACGTGAATCCCTATAATCGCTCTGAGCCTACCAAGCTGCGTCATGAATGAGAAGGGGCCACTCCATCTTTGTGCTCGGCCGTGACCGCCCGTGCTATCAAGATACTCACGGCACGCTGCGCGCACTGATTTGAAAGAGGGTGCAGCCTCAGACCCCTCGGGTAGTCGTTTCAAGGCCGCAGCAAGTTCGTTCCTGATCGCTAAGACGGATTCCGCGACTTCGTGATCGATTTCATGTGCGAAGTCGTTGTATAGCGCACGACGGTCTTCGAGGAAAATGAATGTCTCACGAACGATCTCCCGTTCCGACTCTGGAGGATTCCATGAAACCCCGAATACTGGAAGGGAGATCCCGGTGATTCGATTCGCAATCTCCTTGAAAGCCATCTTCTTCGTTCTAGACATTGCTGATACCTCAAATGGGATAACGGGCTCTTCAGCAGCCGCGGTCTTTTTGCGGTCTGCTGAAAGAGCAAGCTTATGTGATGTTTATGAAAGAATAATAGCTGAAAGATTTTGTTCCTAGCTTTTCTGCTTGATGATAGAAAAAGCATTATTAGGAATAATTACGGTATTCTCGACATTATTAGGGTCAGCACCTCCACTATATGCTTTAATTATCTCTTCCATAATATCATGTATGAAAGAAATGTCTTTGTTATTATAGTTTTCAGCTGCATAATGTAAAATTATTGCCCAAGAAAAAACAGTCTGTTGTTCAGTGGTATCACCACTGATGTAAGAAACTAAGCCTCTTTGCCCGTTAGGGAGCTCCTGTAGATATAAGGCAATTGATGACACAATATCAGCTTTTTCTATACTTCTCACAATATTCAAGACATCGTCTATCTGTGCCTTCCTTAGAATATTGTCTTTTGGTTTAATTCTGGGTTCAAACAAAGTATCATTGGATTCCTGCAATAAAAACATCCTTGGCATTGGAGAGGGTAGCAAATATAGGATTTTAGAGTACCAATGAGACAATAGCCTTGCCATTTCAACAGGTTCGTAACAGCTGGGATTGACATTCTGCATTTTTAAAGCGACATCTCCGGTGACAGAGTATTCAATGATAACTTGTAAGGTTGCATTTTCAACCGTTTTAGGCACCGGCTCACGAGCGTATAGGACTTGAGCAAGTAAAGAAAAGCTCACTATCCCTATGAAAAAAACAATGCACGGTATTTTGAATTTCATTTTTTTAGCCTCACATAACAAGTTATTCTATAGAACTATATAGCTCCATTATTTGAGTAATATATAGAAAGATTGCAGGTAATTGCACATTTCTGGCCAGAAAAAGGGGTAATGGTTCAGCCTCCC
>CAZPDU010000023.1:0-9072 GCA_964585405.1 uncultured Thermodesulfobacteriaceae bacterium
GCGACTGTGAAGGCCATATCAAGTCTGAGGTGCGGGAAGTTGGTGTAGGAGGTTACTGTATTGTTTACTATTTCTGTGTTGGGTATAGCCAACATTCGACCGTCCACGGTCACGACACGGGTCGTCCGCAGGGTGATGGTATCAACACGCCCGTAAGAACCGCCGATTTCAATAAGGTCACCGATGGTAAAGGGTCGGTCCCAAAGAATGAAAAAGCCGGAGATCATATTAGAGAGTGCATCCCTAGCAGCAAATCCAATAGTGAGGCCCAACACTCCTACACCAGTAAGTAGTCCAGTAATATCGACTCCAACCTGCCCGAGAGCCGACACAACACCGATCGAGAGCACAGTGACCTTCGCTGCAGACTGAATCAGCATACTAAGTGTAGCGTCAATGCCACCCCGGCGCAGCAAGGCAGCAAGAGCCCGAAGGATCATGCGCCATAGAGCCCAGAACAGGACCAGGATCATGAACGCCGATAGCAAGCGCGGCATCCAATCAAGCAGTCCCTCGGCCACCTGCGTCATGTCGAAGGCGTTTCGAATCTCAAACCATAATGTATCCACGCTGTTCTCCATTACTTACTGGTTGCTGCACCCAAGATCTTACGAAAAGCAAGGTCAAAGGGCCAGCTAACTGATTAATCAGCCGCCCGGCATGGACGGTAATCTTATGGGGTAAAAGTCCCCTGTATGTAAACCCCGCTCCATCATTTTATGATGGTAGCGAAAGTACTAAATGAAAGCAAGGACGACTCCGCGAGGGGCCATCTTAAGGAAGGAGGAGTGCAAAGCTGTGAGCTGACAAACAGATATGGCGGACAAGAACCAGTTTCCGGGGAATTCGCCACCATCTGTGTTCAACGAAAAGGCAGGCAACGTGACGAAGCTCTTGGTTCAGTAGACAGGGTAAATGACTTGGTTGTGTAACAAAAGATCATGCTCTTATTCAGGAGGCCTACCTGTCAAGGCGCTCCGGTTGATTCTAGACGGCATTTTCCATGGCAACATGGAGGAAGATCAGGCAGGAGTCAGCAGAGGTTATAGTAGTTCCTCCATGCGAAACGAAGTATCGAACCCAGGGAAGGGCAAAGGCCTGGCAAGCTCCGTCTCCGATACGAACCCGACCAGGGGAGCAAAGATCAGGCGCGTTGCCGCTAAACCCTATCCCAAACAGGACCTGTTGGAACGGATTCTTTCCCTCTCTAATATGCTCAAGGCATGTAAGGGATGTCCCGTAAATTACGTTCCATAAATTTTATTAAAGCTGAGAACCGGTAAATTAAATGCCCAGCTATGGTTTTCTCTCGCCTCTACAAAAACAATCTCGCAAACGAAAACGGTGTGTATATGAGAGAACGCAATCTTCCGAGCAGACCCCTAAGGCCGGACCTCTATTGTAGGATAGAGCCCCCGTAATGCCCCCTTGGCGTAGGGCTGGATGGTATTGAAAAAGATATCCAGACTGTTCTGGGCATGGCCCTGTGTCTCGAATGTGCCATTAAACTTGGCACCGTTCGTTTCAAGTATGTGTTCTATTCGATGCTGAAAATCTTCAACAAAATAGGCGCCGTTTCCCTGAAAGTGCATGGAACCGACCTTCAGTTCTCCATTTACCGACGCAAGGTCGCTGAACGAAATGCTGTGTGCCTTTAGGTCGTCACGATTATTAATATAACCCCAGACAATATGGTCTGCGGGGATATTCAGCGGCTCCTGCAGATCTATTATGGAGTGGGGCATCACAATCGTCCCCTTTTCTACGGTCAAGCGGCAGTCTTTCCGCCCCCGCAAAAAAGCATTGAAGCCGACAAAGACCTTTTCTCCCAAGTCCGAATGTACAATTTTCCCACCATGGGCAGTCACATTGTTTCCCTCAAGACGCGAATCGATAATATAGCAATTTTCTTGCGCATTTGATCCCTTCCCCAACCATGCATCAGACAAATATGCCCGTTGGGCCACGAGAACATTTTCACCAATATGAATTTTGCCTTTACGGGCGGTATAGGGGCTTAAGGAAGCACCGGTGGGGAGCTCAACAGGAGACTCAAACTGAACTATATCAAAGGCTTTTTGAAACTCCTCCTTGTATGATTCAACGAAATCAAACAGAATGCCACGGGGTTTTTCCCCTGGTTCTTTAAGTTCAATATAGCGCCGGAGAACATCGGCATCGAATTGATATCTGAAGTCGAAATGACCTTCTGATCGTATCCAGATCAATCCTGGATCGACAAACTCATGGTTTAATTCCCCTACCTGGACATAGGCAAACGTTCCAATAACCGAATCATAAAGTGTCGTAAGATCAACAGTGCAAAAAGGACCAAGAAAACATCCCCTGGTAGGGGAGCCATGAATGTTGGCATAATGCATGGAGGCGGTATTTTGAACCAAAAACTCTTCCAGGTTTTCAGGGTCATGAGAAAAGCAGTGAACCAAAGTTTTGATAAGATAACTGTCCCTTACCCGGATAACTTCATCATGATGCAAGGGAATGCTGATATCTCCATGGCGGAAAACCGTCCCTTTACGCTTCAACTCATCACCACGGATATCGGTTTTGTAAAGCAATGAATAGTCAACGATACACTTACCCAAAAAATAGCTTCCAGCAAGACTGGAATGGCTTAATCTGAGATGAAACTTGTCGTTTGGGGTAAGCCCATAAAACGCATAAAATTTGCAGAACTGCGATGGAGGTATGAGGTGACGTATATATGGACGGACATCGAAAGCAGGCTTTCGAAGATTGATGTTTATTCGATCAATGATGCGCTCAATTAGATTATTGACTTCCTGCATAACGGTTCCACCTATTATCAAAATAAAAGATTATTATGATTAGATTTGGGAATTTGCGATACTAAAGAAAATAGATGACATGAAAGAAAATTGCTTCCCAGAGATTGGGGAGCAGGTTGACCAGTGAACGTCGAACTGTAGGCCCAGAAATTCCTCATATTCTATCTCTTTTAACGCCTATGATATGAAAAATGACACTGGAACCATGTATCATGATTGGAATATGGCTGTCAAGAGCTCAAATAGACTTTATGAACTGAGTTATAGGAATTTTCAAGGAGATCCAGGACAGCCAGAGAAACTCTTTGCGATGATCCGTTTTGATATTCGAGATACTGTTGTTTAATATCTGACAGCCATGACGAATACAGAACTATCACACTTTTTTGGGCAGAGGGCCCTATGAGCGAAGCCATGGAGAACCAAATCATCGTAACGGATCCTTTGGCAAGTATCAGCACTCGGAGCCTATCTATAATATCCTGCAGACTGATAGGCAGGAAGATTTCTCCTGCTGAAATAATCAATGCCAATGCAGAATTATCAGAGGCGGTTGAGAAATGGAGGATGAGAGATTTATCATCAGAATGGATCAATTATATGTTTATTGATGGAGTAAATTTCCACATGCGCATCAGGAAAAACATTAAGAATGTTCCGATTCTGGCAGTCATTGGTGTTACAGAATCGGGTTACAGGTTGTTATTGAGTCTCTAGTCTGGTGATAAGGAATCTCCTTTTAACTGGTGTGAGTTCTTCAAGGATTTGAAGGCCAGGGGTCTTGATTTCCAAAACCTCACCTTGGGCATAATGGACGTCCTGTCTGGCCTTTAGGCCGTATTCAAGCAAGAGTTCCCTTCAGCGAAGGTACAACGTTGTCAAGTTCATGTGGCCAGGAACATATTGGCAAAAGTGCCCAGGAAGCTCAAGGATGATTTACGCTCCATCTTCTATGCTTCTTCAAAGAATAAGGCAATGGAGTTTTTTGAGCAGTTTAAAAAGAAATGGAAGGCTACCACACCTTCAGCTGTATCCTGTCTTGAGAGATCCATTAATGCCTGTCTGACCTTTTTCAGCTTTCCTGAAGAGGAATGGATACCTTTAAGAACCACCAACATCATAGAGAGACTGAATAAGGAATTTAAACGCAGGACAAAACCCATGGAGATACTTGCCGGGGAGACTGCCTGTTATCGTCTCTTGGCCTTTATCTCTCTGAGAATGGAATTGCATTGGAGATCAAACCCAATAGGAAAAGTGGGTAACAACCTGCCATTCTTCAAAGAATTGGCCTATGATAAATTCACACAAAAAAGTTGACAGTACCTTGCCTAATGAAGTTCACTTCTCGATTTAGAAAATATCGCACGTCCATCGTTACTTTTTAGACGCCAAATGATCTGCTCATCTATCGGTGTGGAACGTCAGCGAAACACCGGTCAAACTGCAGCAGGAAGGTTATGTAGTTTATGAATATAGCTGATTATTTGATGCTTCTTGCTTTTTCAAAGCCACCTGCACTTAGTCGAAAGAGCGCACCATCGGTATGCTCTATATAGCCATTTTTGCAAAGTTGATTAAAAGCTTCATAATACTTGGCCAATGAAGCCGGGTCACTTTCATCCCCCATGTCGATCCCTCCAGCCCTTACAATCGGATACGCAAGTTGGTCAATCTTCAGAATATGGAATTCTCCAGACCGGGCGGCTGAGCGAAGAAGTTCCTTTTGAATTTCGGAGGGGAAATGTTTTTCTATGAGTTCTTTGCCATTTTTGATGATATCACAGATACTTTTAAGTGCGGGAATAGGGTTGATCAAATTTTCCTCCTCAATTTTCTGTTTCAATCTGAAGAATCGTCCGGATATCAATCCAATGATCTTCTCGAAATCGAATACTCGATTCCACATTGTCAAGGCTTAGTGGAACTTCATGGCTGCCTGAGTCCGCATTGATCAGATCAGATTTAAATGTACTCATAGCGGTTTCATCTTTTTTGATAAATTCTTTGTACTTAGCTGCGCACACCGGACAGAGAGCCAAGTATTGCGCTTCATATTCTTTGCTGAAACTTTCTGAAAAAGCCTCAACAGCCTCGAAATAAAATTTTCCGTTCCGCTTCTTGAATGGCATTGGGTACTTGCATATCTGGCACACCATTTCATCAAATTCATTTGTGTATTTGTCCCTGAGATAACTATCCTTATCTACAGTTTTTGCGGAGGTCCTGACGCTGCGGGTTTTATCTTCATAGGTTTTTTCCGGCGCGTCAGCGTGATGCTGGGAAACTTTATCCGCCCGCTGTTCGGGATTGGAGGACTTTTTTGAAGGGAATTTTGGTTTTGTTTCTCTTAAGTTTTTTAATTGGGAAATAATTTCATCCGGACTTTTTCCTGTCTCCCGGCATAGTCTTGTGATTTCAACACCTTTCTCGGCTTCATCCGGAGATTTAAAGCCTAATTTCCGGGCATACATTATTTTTTCAGTTTGTTTTATTGTATTTTTTCCGAATTCAATTTTTCTGAGCCATTCACTACCATAATCATGGGAGAACCCAGCAGGGAGGTAATCGATTAAGGCATCACACGGCTTTACAAATTCGCCTCCGTTTTGAGGTATCCATGATGCATTTTTCAAAATATGAATGAGCTGAGAATCCGCATTTTGAGGCCTCCATGTTCTGTGTTTTTTATAGATGGCATTGAGGCATTCCTTGTCCAATGAATTCATTGTTTTCCACACAAGTCTTGTAAATTCGAAAGTCGGCGATTCAAGCAGATTTTCCAATCCAATAATATTATAATCGACATCTATAGAGCACTTAGAATTAAAGCAATTGCGCAACTCGCTCAAATCTTTCCATTTTGGATTTTGTTCACAACTTACTTTTTCCACTGGTAATTTTTCGATTGCTCCAACCAATTCGGCGAACCGGGCTAATTGATTTATTTGAATTGAATTTTCCTCATAAAACCGACTCAAAGGTTTGAGGTAGGTTTTGTCGCCAAGAGAATTGAAATAGCATGAAAGACCGGTTTTCATAAAAGGTTCGTCCAAATAGATATCCGACGGCCTTGCTTTGCTTCCGTCGGCGCATTCAAAGATGAAGTAATCAGCGAATAATGTTGATTTTTCTGGACATTTTTCCACCAACGAAATGAAACGGTTCAAGTCTTTAAAATATATTCCCGGCTCAGGCCAGTTGTCGCCATTGGAGTAGCGATTTTTCAGTATCATTTCGATTTGTTCCGCTTCCCCGGCTGAACGAACATCGACCATTTCAAGAAATTTTTTCGCATTTTCCTGCTGTTTTTCATTTTCACCCGATGTATAAGCGCCTTTTGCAACACGGGGCATCATTTCGTCATAATCAGAAAATTCATCCGGGAAAAAGCATTCTTTCCCGATACTGTATGAACCGTTCGTCAGGCGTATAATACAAAGATTGGCTATCTGTTCTTTTTCGTCATCTCGAGCCTTTTCATAATGTTCTTTGAGTTCAGCGTAAAATTTTTGATGCCATTTCAGGGATTTTTCACTCAACCAGTTTTTGATTCGATCGGAAGGCGACTTCAATTTTTCGACCAATTCGCTAATTTGCCATTCCTTTACCCCAAGACTCGACAGAAAATTATCTTCTCTCTGGTTTAATTGGCCTGGATTAGCAATCCATAGAGGAGGCTGGTAATCATCATTTTCCAAGATGAGCGCCAGATCATCATCATCAATTAAGTCGGAGATGCGTTTCAACGCCCTGAAAATAAAGTCTGCTGCTTTGTGCCCTCCTTTTTTCATGGGCACCAAATCTTCAGATTTAAAAACATCAACCAGTTTTTTTCGGATTGGCTCATAGAAAAGCGACAAATTGTCTTTGAGATTTGGCAAGGTGGCTAAAAAATCAACCGTCAACAGTCCCTGATCACGGATTGATGTCATGGATTCAGCTATCAAGTCAGCGATATGATCCCGTAACGCATCATTTGCCGGGCAGTCACGAACACTATCGCGGGCAACCGTAGAGGCAAAAGGCGCGTGAAGATGAAAACGGAGGTTTGAGGTTTCCTTTTCCGCTGGGAAATAAATGGAAACTTGGCCCCGCGTCAACGGAACAATTTTCCATGTGAATACATCATTTGTATCCGGGTCTTCATGTTTCTCCAATTTAAATGCAACGGCAATGCGGCATTCTTTTAGTTCGCCGTCTTCAGCCTCAACCTCAACTGTTTTTTGAAACCGCAGATAATCGGATGGCAATGGTTCGTTGTCTTTTTCTGGCTTTTTGACAAGAATTTCGATTCTGTTGTTGGGGTGTTCTTTTCTTTCCAAATAGCCCAGTGATCCATCCGGCAATAAATATTCAATTTTCCGAATATGATCGAGGAATAACAGCGTATTTTTACCCAATACTCTCAGGCTCTTCTCAATTTCTCTCAGGGCGATTTCCGGGGATTTCTTGATGTTATTGAACGGAAAAATAAAAGTGGTCCCTTTGTCTCCAGGAGCGCGTGATATTGGTTTTATAATTTCGGGGACAACCAGATCAGTGATCTTGAAATGAAAATCACCAGAGTGAATTTCCGGAGAATCAGTATAGGCAAAAACTGCCTTGAATCCGACGCCGAATTTACCAATTGCCATTTTATCGTCTTTTTTGGCGCTCTTTCCGATGTTCGTAATGGAATCCACGTCTTTAATTGAAAAAAGACGGCTACCGTCATGCTCAAACTCTGCCCTGTCTTCTTCCAGAATAAATCTTACTTCTATGACCTCAGCATCTTCGGTATTGGCATCTTCGGCATTTTGTAGAAGCTCATAAATGAAATGCGCAATGTCGGGGTATAATTCCGTCAACAGCCGTTTGATGCCATCCTCAAATCCTTCATTTGCTTGCAGGCCTTCAATATATTTTTGACGTTTTTTAGATAATATTTCGATATCATGGTTCATTTTTATTTTTCTCCTGACTCGACGATCATCACCCCATACCCCACCGGCCCGGCGGTAATGTCGGCCCGTTCCTTTGCGATTTCCAAATCCTGAATATGGCGGGCGTAGTCGGCTTCGGCGTTTGCAAGCTGGCCTCGTTTCATTTTCTGAATCTTTTCGTTTGTGGCCTTGATGAGTTGTTCATTGAGCTGGGCCATGATGGCATTATGGCTTTTGGTCAAACTTTCCCGCTGGTAATCGGCCATCTTGCAGGTCCGCAACCGGTGCTTTTCCCGTGCTTCGGTCCAGAGATCATAATGCCGGGTGTCAATATCGCCCCATGCCGACAGATCCGGAATATCCGCATCCTGAAATTCAGCTTGTTCCGCACGTTCCAATAGTCCGGCCAGTTTCAGCGTGACCGCATCATTCATGGCGATGGGGCGCAAAATGGAATCCTCGCGGATGCCGTGAAACTGCCATTGATACATGACAAACATGTGATGGCCTGCCGGAGCGTCGTTATCTTTGACCTTCAGCGCCGTCGCCGCCTGTTTTTCCGGTTCCAGGGAAAAAGCCGCCTGCCTCACCAGCGGATGAACGGGCATGATGAAAGCCGCATCCGGATGGGCGGCGGCGCATTCGGATTCAAACGTGATGGAAAGATGCTGATCACTGCCTTTCAGCCAGTTTTCCCACTGCCGGTATGCGGGTGAAATTTTCCGGGGCAGTCTCTGGAAATCTTGTAACAAAAAACCGCGTGCTTCTTCTGAAAGGCGTAATGTTTTCAGGGGCTTTTCTCCGAGGATAAATTCCTGGTCCTTGCCGACGATTTGCCGCAAATAGAGATCAATCAGCCGGCGCAACGATGTGGAAGACAGCCAGAAACTGGAAGCGTCTTCAATGTCCTGGTTTATCTGGTCCTGGGACAGCCGGATGCCGAACAATTCCATTTCTTTTTCTTCCAGGCGCTCCTGTTCATGAATTTCGCGGATTTTATTGTCTGATAATTGATCCAGTTTGGCGCGGCGCTCTTCTTCGGTAAGGGTCAGATTTTCAGCGATATTCTTGATGCCTGTGGTGATTTCCCCGAGGATTTCCTCGCTGCCGCCCAGCGCATGTTCAAAAACTCCGATACGCAGGAGACAGCGTTCATAAATATCCGCATCTACCGTGCCCGGTGTGATCAGGTTATAAATGGCGACGGCTTCGCTTTTCTGGCCCTTGCGGTCGATTCTGCCGATGCGTTGTTCAACCCGCATGGGGTTCCAGGGCAAATCATAGTTTACGATGCAATCACAGAACTGATAATCCAGTCCTTCGCACCCGATTTCCGA
>CAZPDU010000024.1:0-1769 GCA_964585405.1 uncultured Thermodesulfobacteriaceae bacterium
CAAGGATCCTGGGGAGCGGGGATTTTGTAGGCGAAGCATTGCGAAAAGCTGGCAAGTTTGAAGAAATAAAAACAAGGAGCGAAATTTCCCTGGATGAGTTGATCGACAGGGTTATCAAGGATGTCGGGATAGAGCGTAACGAGTTGACTTCATCAAGACGGGGGCAAAAGGTCAGCTATGCAAGAGCCGTTATCAGCTATTTAGCAGTGAACCAGCTTGGACGCAGTGCATCAGACGTGGCACGAAAACTGGCGATAAGTGGAATGGGTGTTGGCAAGTGTGTACAGAGGGGTAATAAAATTCTTGACGAGCCAGGAATAATGAAGGAATATTTTGCCTAAGTTTATAAGTTGACAACGTTATATATTAAATCACATAGAGGATATACCTCAAAAGCATATCATATCTATATAAAAGAAATAGACTACCAAAAAAGAAACCTCCTGTTAAGATATAAGGTGCTAACCAAACAAAATCTCAAACAGGAGGTTTCACTATGAATGATAGAGAAATTATCAGACTTGAGCAGTTTCGTCAATTGAAGAGAGAGATCAGGGGTTCTGAGGAGCATCTCATTATTGGAATCGACGTGGCCAAACAGAAGCACAATGCCTTTCTTGGCACAGCCACAGGAAAGACTCTTCTGAAACGCCTGGTGTTTGAAAACAACAGAGAGGGTTTTGACAAACTTCTGATGCATGTCGAATCCATAAGTGCTTCAAACGGTCATAAAAAGGTGGCATTCGGGATTGAACCTACCGCCAACTACCACAAGCCCCTGGCTGAATTCCTGATCAACAAAAAACATGAACTTGTGTTGGTCTCCGGAGTTGCTGTAAAGCGGAACAGGGAGCTGCTGGATGGACGCTGGGACAAGAATGACATGAAGGACTCAGCCAATGTGGCTGATCTGATATCACAAGGCAAATGTCTTTTTTACGAACATCCTGCCCATGCCCTTCGTGATTTAAGGAGCCTCTTATCCCTGAAGAAGAAATTCAAGAAGGTTGAACATGGTTTCAGGGTCCGGATCCGCAATCAGCTCCTGGCCCAATATTTTCCTGAGCTGGACAGATATTATGGCCACAGCGAACCTGAGAACCTGGCCATTGTACGATGGTGTCTCAGTCCCTCTAAGATTGCGGAAATGAAATACGAAGATTTTTCCCGTCTGGTAACAACACGCGACAGGGGATTAATGCAGCACCGGCGTTTGAAGGCCATTTGGGACATCGCGCATTGTTCTGTTGGCTGTTCAACAGGAACAGCAGCAGAGTTTGAAGCAGAGATACTGGTTGAGGCATTAAAACAGGTAAGGGAAACCATAGGAGGTATCAACGAAAAGGTCATAGAGATATGTGTTCTTTTCCCTGAGTATCAATACCTGCTTTCCATACCTGGTTTTGGTCCTGTTGTTTCTGCCATCGTACTTGCCGCCATAGGGGATCCTTTTCGATTTGAATCAGGGAATCAGGTCTTAAAGACAGCCGGCTGGGACTTAAGCGCCAATAGAAGCGGCAAGCGTTCTGACACTGTTACACCCGTGATCTCCAAGAAGGGTAAATCTGATCTTCGTTATGCCTTATACCAGGCAGCTCTTATTGCCTCTGCCAGGAACAAATACTTTATCTCCTGGTTTATAGAAAAGCTCAGAGGCCGGGAAAAGGAACAAGGCATCAAGACCAGGATGAGAGTGAAACTGGCAGCCAGGCTGCTGATTATTGCATGGACACCCATGAAGAAAAAGCACTTACAGCAAAAAGCCATAA
>CAZPDU010000025.1:0-4245 GCA_964585405.1 uncultured Thermodesulfobacteriaceae bacterium
TTTCTTTAATCCATTCAGCGAGTTGAGCAGCATACTGCCACTGATTAGTCACGACTGAAAAACCAATAATATCCGGATTCACGTCTTTCAGATCTGCGATAAATTCATCTTTTGTAGGAAGCGGAACAAGGTCTTCACAGAGCTGTCGAAACTCCACATGATGCCCCGCCTCTTTCAGGACTGCGGATATGTGGGCAACACCGTAATTAAAACCCAACTGTGATCCGGCGTTAGGGTATATAAAGAGTATTTTCATTTTTTAATCCAAAAAGAGGTCCCATAGTCAGGAACTCATGCAAAACGCTAATTTCAACAAGGTCTTCCTACGACCGGGCATCAGTTATTCTAAAGATAATATCGTCGGTATCGAACATCGGTGGATGTGTCAAGGTGTCAACGTGTATTATCTCACTTTTTGATGGACCACAGGCATGCCAGCGCCTGATAAAGCGTGAATTGTTGCTCCCTGCAAATACGGTATAAGTAGGAATAGCCAGTGAAGCTGCTATATGCTGGCAGGCTGAATCATAACCTATAAACTCATCGCATTGGGAAATAAGGGCTGCGATTTCTCCAATCCCGCCTATGACCCCCACGATACCCCTTGAGATCTTGACACCTTCTAAACCTGCAAATCCGACGACTGTTGTCATAACCCCCTGTTTCTCCGCTCTGTGAATAAGGGCCCCCGACCTGGTAATTTCCTCATCACCAAATCCCTGATCTAAAAGCACAACCGTATCAGGTTCATCTAAAAGTTTCAAAATCAGTTTCCCCTCAAAATCATCCCTCAGCCTTTTTCGAGCATTACCGCCTACACCAAAATTGACCGCAATAATCTGCTGACAGCCGGCCTCTCGCAAGGCGAAGGCAAAACGGCCTGCTTTCTCAAGTACCGAACCCTGAAGCCACACCTTGGGATAACAAAATTTCGACTCTCCAAATACATTATCCAACCAGTGGTTTGCAAGTTCTGCAACTGACATTTTTTTCGGATATGAATCCTTGCCACGGCTGTTAAAAAAAAGGTACTTATTGTCACTCACAAGAGGAAGCACACCAAGCTGAGAAAGACGTGAGTCCGGATCGACCACGAGGATATTCCCGGCATCGTCTTCTGTAATTTCTTTATGAATCGCATCCAGTACAGCAAGCCAGCTGGAAAACCGCTCCACCATATTCCCCTGGCGGGCGTAAAAGACCTCTGTTATTCGAATACAGGGATTCCCTCCAAATATATCCTTGAGTTTACTGCCCCCTATGACAATTATTTCAGCATTTGGGAATCTGATGGCCAGACGCTGAATAAGTACACTGGTGATAGCCACGTCTGCCCCTACAGTCACCCTTGAAAGGAGGAATATCTTTTCAGGCGGAGATTCCATGCCTAAATACTCATCACTGCGCGCACGAATATATTCAATCCGTTTAAAAATATCGTTGTAAGACTTCAATCCAAAATCATTAAGCCGCTCAGCCAGTTCCCTTCCGACAGTCAAGGTCCGGCAGAAAGAAACGACCTGACTCATTACTTTGTTGTATGCCTCGGTCTGGAGTTCTTCAAAGTCGTCGCAAAGGCCTTCAACAATAATGCCGAAAAGGGCCGATGACCCTGCCTTATTTAATTCCTCATTATCGAAAAATGTCGCCATTTCACACAGGAGCCGTATATACTCCTCCTCATAATGGTCATTGTAAAAATAGTGGTCCAGAAAAGACAGGGCAATCTGCCTGGAAAGCTGATTAAGTCGATCTTTATTCGGCCTTTCTTTGAGCGACATCCATCTCTTCCAATAGTAAGCAGATTTCATAATCTATATATGTAAATATATATGTAAACTTTATTTCAATAGTCGTCCAACAGCATCCAATACCCTTTCAGGAGTAATATTTCTCATGCATCGATGATCTGTGGGACATGTTTTTTTATGGCAGGGTGCGCAGCTTATTTCTTCCCTGATAATAATCGTACGTTCCAGATTTGCGCTGGTATAGCGCGGATCTGTAGGTCCCATCAAAACAACGACCGGGACATCGAAGGCCACGGCATAGTGGCGCGGTCCGGTATCATTGGTAATCAAAAGATCACATCGATCGATCAAAGGTTTCAGATGGGCCAGATCTATATTGTCCAAAGAGGTATCAATGATCTTTGCTCTACTTTTTTCCATAATGGCCCTGGCAATCTTTTCCTCCCCCGGGCCGGCAAACAGAATGATTTTACAATCAAATTCTTTTTCGATGATTTCAGAGAGTTTTGCAAAATTTTCAGGCGGCCAGCATTTCGACGATCCAAAGCTGGCACCGGGATTCAAACCTATAAGCTTGTCCCCTCTAGAAACGCCATAGGCCCTTAGTATCCTGTTGCCCCTTTTTCGCATTTCACTGGATATGTAAAGACATGGTTTTGGTGCCTCGGATACACTGAGACCCATATACCGACAGATTTCCAGATAGTAGTGAATCATTGGAATCGGTTTGATTTCTCCATGTGTTACTACGGGCTCCGGACCTCCGGACATAAAAAATTTTCTTATATTGCGTCTATAGCCGTAAATGAATCTTGCCCCTCCGAATTTCACCGTCAGAAAGGAATGGGTGGAATTAGGCAGCAAGACCGCTATATCCGGCTTGAACCTGCTTATCTCTCTGACAGTCCTAAAAAAACCATAGAAATCCTTGTCATTACAGCTAATGATGCCGTCAAACCATGGACCGTCTTCAATAATGCCGCGGGCATATTTTCTGATACAGGCAAATATCCTGGCGCTCGGAAAGTTTTCGCGCAGACAGTCATACACCGGGGTCGCCATCACAATATCGCCTACCCAGTTCGGGCACCGGACCAGGATAGTCTTTGCAAATTTTATTTTTGCATTCAAAATTCCCTCAGATAACAGTAATTTTTACCCGTTTTGTTATATGCGACCCGAGGCGGGTCTAAAAATACTCTCCATTTTTGAGCAAACCCTTAAAGCGTCACATTCATTACTAAACCCGAAAGGATAATACAAGGATAATACCGAATAATCACACTACCGGGCATTTTCAAGTTGACCATTACAGATGCAGAAACCAAAGACGCACGAAAAGAAGATAATTACGCTTTGGTATTCAATACTTAGAAAGAGTGAACGAATAAGGCGTCGTACTCTGAAGCAGCGGTTATAAAGGAGTCATTATTTGATAAATTTACAACAGATGTCCAAGATCTCTGCCGACGCCATGAACTCTGCAGACGGCTGTGTGAATCTCTTTTACCAAACGATCCTATCACTGGACCTGTATCTCTACGGCATCGAGCCAGGTCCCATCTGGTATAGCATCCATATTGTCATCTACGGCAAAATATAGGGCATAATCTCCCTTGGGTAGAGGTGTATTAAGGATCTCAAAGGGAGACAGGTCAAAGAGCGGGGCCTGACCACACAGGTTGATTCCACATGACCAGCCGGTCGGAAATATGAATGAATACCAGCTGGATTCCACATAAGCGATGATCCACCAGTCCACATCCGGGCCGTCATAACTTCCCGGATGAAGGCTGACCGTTATGGAGACCGGGGTATCCCGGGATATGATCAAAGGACCGTCCTGGTCATTTGCCTTTATGTCTATTGAGACACCCCCATCAGGGACCCAGCCTGCTATTCTGGCCATCATCCACCAGAAGGCCTTTCCTTTCAGCTGACAGTTCAGACAGCGTGAATGGGCACAAGAGCACTGAGCACACTCACCCGGATGGGCCGAACACCACTCATCTGCCCAATTACCGCCATCATAACCACACCCGTCATTGGCACCCCGATTCAGGAAATAGCTGCCTGACGGATCGTAGCTCTCAATATCCGCGAAATCAAAGAGTATCTTGCCGTTACGGATACAGTAATTGCGAATCTGGTTATTTCGCAAATGCAGATTTCCTCCCTCTGATGTCCCGTCCAGATGACCTGTCATATAAACAAAGGTTACTTTAGGATATTCCTGTTCGAGCTGGTTCATCAGACCCAGATAGGTATTGATATCCTCTTCGCTGGCACTGGATACCTGGCCACACCATGACCACATTATCATATTTCGATCATTGCCTGGGGCGTCAAGCAGCTCTCTGGTTCTAGACGCCCAGGTAAACGCGGTCAGGATTACCCAGATCACCGGAAGGCTTGCAGTCATGAAAAGAAAGCCCGCTATCAGTACCATTACGATCAAACCAGTACAGAGAACCTGCTTGACCTTTCAAGAGAT
>CAZPDU010000026.1:0-8509 GCA_964585405.1 uncultured Thermodesulfobacteriaceae bacterium
TGAGAAGTTCTGGCTGTAAGACAAAAACAGTAAGGAGCCCAGCTTGACAGGGCACCGTAATATCAACATGGTGATGCTGGCGACCAGCCTGGCCCCTGATGGGTTTCTGGACTTATAAATAAACAGGGTCTGGGAGAAATCATCTATTTCCTCGGCCCAACTGAAGATTTTTTGTTTAACCATATAATATATGTAATTATTTTCCAATCGCTGCAGCCTGCTCAAAGATGAGGAATATGATCTTTGAAGCGTTCCAGAGAAAGGCCTTGGTAAAAGAAAGGAGGATTTATGGCAGCAGAACTGAAGGTAGGATGTGCTCGTCCCACCGGAGGTCCGGTAGGGGAAACAGTTACGGAAAAGACAGTTGAAACAGAAAAGGCGGAAAAGGAGGTCATCAGGATGATACAGGTCGGCAGAAAGGCGCCGGATTTTACTGCACCGGCTTATTTAAAGGGTGATTTTATCAATGTAAAGTTGTCAGATTATCTGAGAAAATGGGTTGTGCTTTGTTTTTACCCTGGTGATTTCACGTTTGTCTGAGCTACAGAGATTTCAGCAGTTGCTGAAAAATATAATGAATTTCAAAAACTTGGCGTAGAGATTTTGTCCATGAGTATTGACAGTATATTCGTACATAAAATGTGGAATGACTATGAGCTGTCCAAAATGGTACAGGGGGGCATTCCTTTTCCCATGCTGTCTGATGCCGGCGGAAGGGTAGGAAAGATTTACGGTGTCTATGATGACGACGCCGGTGTAGAGACGCGCGGGAGATTTCTCATCGACCCGGACGGAGTCGTCCAGGGCTACGAGGTGTTAACACCGGCCGTGGGAAGGAATGTTGATGAGACTCTTCGAGAGGTTCAGGCCTTTCAGCTTATAAGGGAGTCAAAGGGAACACAGGCTACACCATCCGGGTGGAGACCAGGCAAAAAGACACTCAGGCCCGGCCCTGAACTGGTGGGAAATGTATGGAAGGAATGGAAGACCGAAATGGCCTTTGATTGATAAAAAAACAGCAGAATCAGCAGGGATTGAGTCGGTTTGCAGTGCCGATTTCAATCCCTGACAATTCGATAATGCAAAATACTTGAAGACATCAGGCGGAATGTAAATTTCCCATATTTCATGAAGTTCTAAATCTAGGAGACGTTGTCAATGTGGAAACCGGCACCATCTTTACAGGTCTTCTCGATCGAATCTCCCGCCCTGTTCCACATGAGAAGAAGCCTCATAAACATCCTTACTGGACTCACATCAGGATCTTCCGCAAGCACCCGGCCACTCTGTCCTTAATAATAAGTCCGAATATTACAGGGAGTAGCTTTGACACGTGACATATTCTCAGACTTACCTTCTCCTGACAGGGCATGACCGCTGACTCAGTATCTTTGGCAATCCGTTTCTTCAGTTTCGGCAATTCTAACTGCCTATCTCGTCTGGATTGCGCATTTGCTTTCTCAAACAAGGCCTCAACAAACACAGAAGATCCCACTACGCGTTCGTCAGACCGATATGCCTCAGGGCCTCGACTCAAATCTATAATAGAATCAACCATCTATAAGTCAGTCATTCGGCGTTGCCCGATACCATCCGCTGCAGAGACCTGACAACTCTTCGCAGTCTGGCGATATATCCCGCAAAAACGACACCACACATTCGGAGCATCCTGCCATGCCCAATCTATAAGAGCCACAAGGAACGGATGATCCGCGTACGTTAAAGTTCCAACTTGCTCAGAATACATGGCTTTAGTTGCATAAATTACCAAAGTTTCCTCTACCTTGTCCCATCCGCAAGCCATAATTCCTATTAGTTTTTTCCCCGGTGTAAATCTGTTTTTTCACTGAAGTGTCACAGAAGCTTCATAGAACGTTCACAATCAGGATTTATATAATTCCACAGAAAATTCGCTGCGACCATGGCGAAAAAACTCTAGAAAGAGGAGGTGGTGGAAAAATACTTTGGGCAGGCTGAATTTTATGGAAAAAAATTATTCGACAATACAGTTTTCACAAAGAGGAGGATAAAACATGATTTGCCGGAAGAAAAACACAGCAGCAAGTCGTCTGTTAAATGTAATCATAATGGCTTCGCTCATTATAGGTCTCGGCATTACGCCCCCGGCATTTGCCGATGACGATGATGATGACGCGAGTAGGGGAATAAATAGTAACAATTGTAAAAACGTTATTATTTTGATTCCTGATGGCTGCTCACAGAGTATCCAGACCCTTTCCCGCTGGTATAAAGACGCAATGCTGGCCGTTGATGGTATCCAGGTAGGTGCCGTCAAACACGAGATGGCGGATTCCGTTATAACCGATTCTGCTGCCGCTGCCACGGCTTTTGCAACTGGAGTCAAGACCTCAAATGGTTTTCTTGGAGTCGCCCCTGACTATTCTACGCTGCTCAGCAGATACGTGGGTTATGAACCGCCTGACACTGAGCAATACGAGCCTTTGGCTTCGGTTATGGAAGGTGCTAAACTGAAAGGTAAGGCCACCGGGCTGGTTGTCACCTGCCGTTTCAGCCATGCTACACCCGCTGCCTGGGCAAGCCACCACCACAAAAGAGGTGATGAGGCCAAAGCGATCTCCGAGCATATAGTTTACAACGAACTGGATCTGGTCTTTGGTGGCGGAAATCGCAATTTGGATCCTTCCTATCGTTCAGATGGAGAAGATTTGGCACAGGTACTTAAAGATCGTGGCTATACAATTGTGGAAGACAGGGCCGGAATGAACGCAGTCAATAGACTTCCGGTCTATGGAATGTTCGCATACAGTCACATGTCTCCTGAAATTGACCGTCCCTATGACACCCCGGATGAACCCTCCCTGGCAGAGATGACCGAAAAGGCCATCAAACTTCTGTCCCAAGATAGACAAGGCTTCATTCTGATGGTGGAAGGGAGTCAGGTCGACTGGGCCGGCCACAACAACGATCCTATCTATATGGTTACTGACTTCATCGAATTTGACGAAGCAGTAAAAGTCGCACTGGATTTTGCTAAAAAAGACCGTCGTACCTTGGTGCTCGCCTATCCGGATCACAACACCGGCGGAATGGATATAGGTAACAGGGCGCGTAACTGGGACTATACAGGAACGACAGTCGAAGAACTGATTGATCCGATCCTTGGCATGACCAGAACAGCTAATGCGGTTATTGCTGCAATGAACGGAAACTATTCCTTTAACAGTGTGCAGCAGGTGATCAAAGACCTCTGGAATATAACCATATCTATGGACGACTACAATGAAATGATAAACGTCATGGATAGTGAAGGTGCTTCAGAGTCTTACGCCCTGGCCAGGGAATCAGCAAGAACCATACTTCTATTGGCTGGACCAGCCACGGCCATAACTCGGAAGATGTTCCCCTCTGGGCCTATGGTCCCGGAGCTCCCAAAGGGCTGCTGGACAATACGGAATTGGCAGAGGTGGTTGCCGACGCATTCCGCTTGAATATGAATTCGATTCAAAATCGCCTTTTTGTAGATCTGGATTATGTCTATGGTCAGGACGGCTGGGAGCTCGATGATTCTGATCCAGAAAATCTGGTGGCCAGGCTCTCTGGCAAACAGGGAGAAGCAGAACTTTCCATCAACAAGGATCTTCTGACTCTTAAAACAAAATGGGGAAAGGATAAGACATACAACCTGGAAGGTGTAGTTGTTTATACGCCGGTCACCGGAAAGGTGTATGTACCCAGACAGGCGGTTAATTTAATGAAGCTTGCCGGAATTCATTAAATATCTGCCCGGGTTTGCCAAATGAGGTCTGGGGCGGGCCCGAACTAACGAGAATATAGAATAAGGGCAATAAGGGCAGCGCTTTCCGCGTTGCCCTTTTATATTTAGACAGGGTCTTAATTAAACTAGGGTTTGAAATGGATCGGTAATAGAATTTCCGTTTCAGAATTGTGGGGGCCGTAGAAATCAAAATCCATAAAAGAAATAACTCGCATTAACTGCCCTTCGAAAACAGGATCGTCAAGCGTGCTTCTGACAATGGAGTAAGCACCGATCTCTCCATTAAATTCCACAAAAATCTTCAATTCCACCATACCGTTGAGTCCGGGGTTGTCTTTCAGACGTTCCTGATATAATTCCTGTGCCCGACATATAACCGGCCACACATTATTGATCACATTCTTTTCCGAACGTGTACCAGAGACTTCCAGCCCTGGAATCTTTTCCTTGATATCATTACGGATATCAGCTTGCCCGGATGTGTTATCAGAGCTGCATGCAACTGCAATAAAAGTAAAAGAGATTAAAATAACAGCACGAATAATAATTTTATTATACATAGTTACCTCTATACATAGTCGCTGATTTTCAAAGTCTGATTGTAAACTAATTTAGTTTTATTGAATCCTGTTGTCCCAGATCCAGAAACAATTTTTGTCCTTTCGGAATATAAAAGGCATCAACGCTGATACCAGACCAGATTTTCTTGGTGACATCCTTTATCAACTGGCTTTGAAGGACGTCGGGGTTTTTTTCATAATAAGTAAGAAGTTCGGAAAATCGAGCTGCTGAGGCCCTGGCCTCTTGAATAGTAACTGTTTTTTCGCTCTGGGCCTCATTGAGGATCTGCTTGATTGATCCCCCTGTGTCCGCAGCCAGGAAAATTTCTTTTGCCACTTCAAAAGCCGCCTTTTCCGCTGTTTCGTCGGTATTTTGCAGTGTCTGTTCATATACTTTGACGGCGTCAAGCAGCTCCTGCCATCCTCTTCCTGCCAGTTCGTTGAGAGTGGAAGCCCGGTGTCTCGAGGCCGTTTCAATATCCAGGGCCTTTTGGCTTTCGGCCTGAGTTACCGCCTCAAAATCCTCTTCCAGGGCCTTAGGTACAGTGTAATGGCTTGCTGATACGTTGGTGACAGTAAGGCCAGTTTTCAGCCTTTCCAAATGGGTAGCGATAATGCGTTTAATTTTATTGTTGTCTATTTGACCAGAAACAAATTCAGCTACACTTGTTTGCGATACAACCCGGACAATTGAGGCTTCGGCAACACGACGGATAATCTCTTCGGCCTGTATCATGGAGCCGACATTGCGGATGAAGTCATTCACTGACGATTCGCCCGTTGAAGATTCCGTATCAAAATTCAGTTTGTAGTGGATAACCCAGATACCCTGGACGATATTTTTATCCGCGGTTACCAGAGAGCCCTCTACTCCCGGACGGAGGCCGTCCGTTTCAGGTCGGTCATCGATTATCGGCTTGAAGGTGTCTTTTTCAGACCAGAATGAGTTGAAAAGAGAGACCTTCTGAATTGTAGTGGGAATACGGATGATATGGTCCACGGGATAAGGAAATGCCAGATACGGACCGCCCGGAGGGCGGGCGGAAGAAGTCCTTTCTCCCACGATTTTACCAAAACGGGACAAAACAGCTACATATCCTTCAGGTACCCAGAAAATATTACTGAAGAAAAATACCACCGCCAAAACCAGCATGAGGATTTTCAGCAGTTTAAAACCTACTTTGAGCGCACTTGACAGAGAATCAAGACTGCTTACGGTGTTGTTTTCGCTGGTTCCAGTGATATAGTCAAGATATGAAGACCTTGGCTGCCTGTTGTCCTTATCATTCATTAATTTTATTATTGTTTAAGTAATTCAAAGGGTTCTGAATCCATGTCCAGTACGAAGGTGGTATTTTTTTCCAGACTTTTTTCCAATGCCTCCAGCTTTCTCAGAAACAGGGCAAAATCAGGATTTTTATTATATTCTGCATAATACTGGGCTGCAGCCGCGTCTCCCTGGGCACGGATGTTTTGAGCGACGCGTTCAGCAAAGGCCAGAATACGTTGTTTGTCGCTGTTGGTTTTCGCTTCTATACTCTGTGCAATGGCCTTTCCCTCAGAGCGGGCATTTTGTGCAAATCTTTGACGGGTCTGCTTCATACGTGAAAACACCGAGCGAGTGATTCGCTCCGGTAGCAAAATTCTGCTGATTTCCACACTGGCCACGTTAATGCCGCAGGCATGAACTGCCAGATCCGATTTCATACGGTTGAGGAGGGCCTGCTGTATCTCGTCAAGCTTGAGTTTTTCTGGATCAGCATTGGTTAATTCGTCAAAAGTGAATCTGCTGATTTCGGCCTTGGTTGCTCGCAGACGTTCCTGCAGGAATGCCTCCGCATCTTTGCTGGAGCGAAACGTACGATAGAAACATAAAGGATCATCGACACGCCATACTGCATAAGCTTTAGCGATCACCACATGCCGATCTTTTGTCTCCTGCTGTTCAAGGCGGTCTTCCAGCACAGAAAAACGACGGTCTATTCGAAATACATCCTGAATTGGCCATGGCCACTTCAGGTGCAGTCCCGCCTGGTTCCCATTTCTGTTGACCACCGAACTCTCAGTGGCGCGACCAAAAGTCGTAACCAGCGCCATTTCGTCGAAATTCACCCTGAAGGTAAATAACATGCCGGAAAAGAAAATTAACAGCACGATACCCAGAGTGAAGTATAAAATGCGATTCATAGAGTCCCCTTTGAAAAATAAATTTCTACGGGCATAGTGACTAACAGCATCAGAATTCTATTTCTCCTGGAATGAGATTCATTCCCGTGCCTTTACCCAGACCCATACGGACGATGGTGTTATCAGTATTTCCCAAAAGCACCACCTTCCTGCTTTTTGACAGACCCTTTTCCAAAATGGAAAAATATTGATCGTAATGGTAGTTTCGCGGCGAAGCAGTATAAGACCGCAATTGCTCCCCGAATCGCTCGGTTTTGCCGCGTTCGACATTCTCGCGGCTGAAACGATAAGACTCGGCTTCTGCCAGGATTTGAGATACTTCTCCCCCGCACTGGTGGAGCAGGCGTTCATGATTGGCAACCTCAATCTTACGACCCGAATCGACGGCGTCAGCCAGTGCCGAAAGCCTGGCGAAGGCCTCTAATGAACCTGTGGCCTCTATTTGGTTTTTTACGGCCTGCTGTGTTGCTTGCTGGATTTTTGTTTCGCGTTCCTGCATGCCGGCGACCGTTTCCTCGAAAGCACCAGCCACCTCAACCGGAGGATGTACTGCCGTGATAGAAACATGCACGATCCTTACACCGAGATTACTGTTGTCACAGGTATCTTGAATAGAACGGCGTATTTTTTCTACCAGGCTCAGTCGAGCTTCGCAGAAAAGGGAATCGATATCATATTGATAGATGAACCTGGAGGCGCAAGTCTCAGAGACCTTTTGCAGAAATACTTCCGGCGTGGCCGATGAACGCACGAAAGACACCAAATCGCTTACCACAAACTGAATATGGACATCTGCTGCAGCCAGGGAGACTGAGGGTACCTTGAATTTACCTCCCTTTTCCTCCCCGTTTTTTATATCAGTCTTTTCCTTGTCCTGAGGAGATGAACAGATGAGAAGCTCCTCTGTGCTTATGCCGTGGAGATTCGTCCATAAAATAGGAACACCTTCACGGTATACCATTCCTCCTGTCCGGTCGGGCTTATGCGAACCCACATGGATACTGCGTACCTGAGCAACGTTGTAATGCCTCACCGAAGCAAGAGGCCATGGTAGTTTAAGATGCAGACCCGGCCGAAGCGATTGGTCTTTGAGGCGTCCCAGATTCAGTAAAATGGCCTGCTCATATGGTTTGATGATGACCAGGGAAGAAAGACTCAACAACAAGAAGCAGGTGAGGACAATGGCGGGCATAATCAATGAGCGCGCCACCTTCCCGAACGACGTTTGCGTGATGTCAAATCCAAAAAAGTTTTCCAGCATGGCGGCGAAGGTCTCACCGGTACGCAGGGGCTGAGAAAGACTCTCGAGTATATAAAAATCAAAGGCAGGGCGTGGCAGGGAATACGGCCTGCGAGCTGCAAAGAATCGGAGTAATATGGAAAGCAGGATTTCTGCAGCCAGTATAGTGCCGATGGCTGAGAAGCCCCAACTTATGATCCATGTTGATCTGATGATGCCCAAATGCTCTCCGCAGGAGGCGGCCAGCAGGGCGAAAAAAATCAACGCCATAAGGCTGGTGTAATTTCGCCCGCTTTTAAGCAACTCCCAGGAATTGGCCTTCATCAGGGCAGTCAAGTAAACTGCGAATACAATAAGAAACAGAGTGGCGACCGAATAAAGCGCAATAAGCAGCAGAATATTTTCAGCTATGACGGTTGACTCTGACGGATTAAAAGCCACACCGGACAGGGTGCCTTTAATCAGTAAAGCGGCAACGCCCAGCTCTATTAACGGTAACATAAATATTTGGTAGCCCCTGTGTATAAGGCGACCTGGATTTTTTCCACTGTCTGTGCAGATCGGTTCGGCAGCATCCGTGTCATTAGCATGAGAACGAATGTTGTTTCGGGCCTCGTACCTCAGAAGCAAATAGGTAACCAGCAGATGAAGCCAAATTAATACACCGGCAAAGCTGATCCACAGCAGCTGGCGGTTGATGTCATAGGTATTGATGTTTGTTAACCATGCTGCAAGTCCGGACACACTCAACTGCACGCTGAGACC
>CAZPDU010000027.1:0-40708 GCA_964585405.1 uncultured Thermodesulfobacteriaceae bacterium
AAAAACGGCTGGGCCTTTGGCCGAGAGGAAAAAAACGGAAATCGAGATCAGGCGGACGCCGAGGCAATATATCGAATTTTGGAAGAAGAGATCATCCCCTGTTACTATAATGTCTCGGATGAAGGTATACCGCATAAATGGGTCGAAGTTATGAAGGAGTGTATAAAAAGCAATGCCGCAAGGTTTTCGTCGCGACGGATGGTCAAAGAATATATGGAAAAATTTTATACCAAGGCCTTGGAAGAAATTCATTGAATATGTCCCTCTATTTTTAATTTATGATCATGAACGAAAACGTGCTTAATCAACTGGCTGAACTCTGTGGAATAGAGCCGGAATATCACGATATCTGGGGGAGAATTCATAAGGTCTCCAATAAGACCAAATCAGATCTGTTGAGAGCCATGGGCCTGCCAATGGATGACGAAGCCTCTATAAGTTCTGCCCTGGCCGGGGAAAAGGCCGTTTTCTGGCAGCGCTTACTGGATCCTGTTCTGGTTGTGAAGGAGAAGGAGTCTCCGTTCCTGGTCACTATCCGGCTCCCTGAAAAGGATACTGAGAATCGATTTGAATGGTTAATAAGGGAAGAGGGCGGTAATTATCACAAGGATACTTTTCTGCCTAAAGAGCTGGAAGTGAAAGGGTACGGCGAAACACAGGGGGAAACCTATATCCAGTGCATACTCTCCGTTCCGGTAACGCCTGGTCCGGGCTATCATCAACTGGAGATACGTCAGATCGATAACGGGAGCGAGTTGCCGAGGGTTATGCGACTCATAGTCGCTCCAGAGACTTGCTACATGCCTTTTGGCCTTCAAGAGGGACGTGTCTGGGGACCCGCGGTACAACTCTATGCCCTCCGTTCCAGGCGTAACTGGGGGATAGGAGATTTGACGGACCTTAAGACCCTTGTTTCCTGTTGCGCTGACATGGGTGCCGGTATTCTGGGTATTAATCCATTGCATGCTCTGTTTATCGAGGACCCTGAATATGCGAGTCCCTACAGCCCGTCGAGCAGGCTTTTTATAAATCTCCTTTATCTGGACATAGAGGCCATAGCAGATTTTCCGGAGTGCGACGAAGCACTGGATATGGTTAAGAATCCGGAATTTCAGGCCAGACTTGCCTCTTTCAGAGAAGGCGATCTGGTGGATTATAGTGAGGTGGCCGCAGCTAAACGCCCTGTTATGGAAGCACTTTACAGGCATTTCCGCACGCACCATATGGGGCCAGAGGATGAAAGGTGTATGGCCTTCAGATCCTTTCAGGACCAGAGGGGTGAAGAGTTATACCGCTACGGACTTTTTGAGGCCCTGGAAGAACATTTGTATCAAAAGACCCCTGGTATTCACGGCTGGCCAGGCTGGCCGGAAGACTACCGTAACCCTGATTCTCCTGCGGTCGCTGAATTTTCCGGGACACATCAGGAACGGATTGAATTTTTTCAATACCTTCAATGGCAAGCAGATCTGCAACTTGGTGCAGCAGGGCGTCAGTCTATGGAACTTGGTCTTAAGGTGGGGCTCTATGAAGATCTGGCAGTCGGCGTTGATTCGGCAGGGCAAGAGACCTGGATGCATCAGAATCTATATGCCCTTGGCGTCCGCATTGGGGCCCCTCCTGACGATTTTAATCTCAACGGTCAGGACTGGGGGCTACCTCCCTTAATCCCGAACAGGCTTGTAGAGGAGGCGTATGCACCATTTATAGCGACCCTCAGGGCCAATATGCGCTACGCAGGGGCACTAAGAATTGACCATGTGATGGGTCTCATGAGGCTCTTCTGGGTGCCGCCGGGGGGAAAACCGGCTGAAGGTGCTTATGTCAGTTATGCCTTTGATGACCTCCTGGGGATTCTGGCATTGGAAAGCCAGAGAAACAGGTGCCTCGTGATAGGTGAAGACCTAGGTACAGTGACGGATGATGTGCGTAGAGCACTTAAATCCATGAAGGTCCTGTCCTGCCGGCTCTTTTATTTCGAAAAGGAAGCAAATGGCAGATTCAAGGCGCCTGATGATTATCCCGAACAGGCCCTGGTGGCTGTAAGCACCCACGATCTTCCCACTCTTTCAGGGTACTGGCGGGGATGGGATCTGGCGCTCAGAAACGAGCTGGGCCTGTTTCCGGAAGAATCTTTGCGGGAGGCCCAGATTGTGGGCAGGGCTCAGGATCGGGCTCGCCTCCTTATCGCCCTGGAACGTCAGGATATGCTTCCGAAAGGTATAGGAGTGGATCCGGCCTCAGTTCCAGAGATGACCACTGAGTTAGTGAATGCAGTTTATCTCTATCTGGCTCGTACAGTTTCCAAAATCTTGATGTTCCAGCTTGAAGATGTCTTTGCTCAACTGGAACAGGTCAATCTTCCCGGTACGATGGAGCAGTATCCAAACTGGCGCAGAAAGCTTCCTCTTGATCTTGAAGTCTTAATGGAAGATGAGCGCATTCAATCCCTTACCCGGATAATGCGGCAGGAAAGAGGGGGGGCACGGGCCTGGCCTGCTGCACCTCCAGAAAAAGGGCCGAGAATTGCGGGTGCGTGGATTCCCTCTGCGACTTACCGCCTTCAGTTCAACAGGGATTTTACATTTACTCAGGCAGCGGATCTTGTCCCTTATCTCAGACAACTGGGTATAAGCCATTGCTATTCCTCTCCTTATCTGAAGGCCCGTCCTGGCAGTCTTCATGGTTATGACATCATAGACCACAGTGCACTCAATCCCGAGATTGGGACATGGGAAGACTTCGTTCATTTCATTGATACACTTCACTATCACGGAATGGGTCAGATTCTTGACCTGGTGCCCAATCATATGGGTGTTGGGTGCGATAACTACTGGTGGGTTGATGTCCTGGAAAACGGACAGGCTTCTCCTTATGCGGCCTTTTTTGATATCGACTGGTGGCCTGTCAAGGAGGAATTGCGGGGCAAGGTTCTTTTGCCGATACTGGAAGATCACTACGGCGCAGTGTTAGAGGCCGGTCTTCTCAGGCTGACCTTTGATGACCAAAAAGGCGAATTCGGAATCTCTTATTACGATAACCTCTTTCCCATAGATCCGGCTACATATTCCTTTGTACTGGGTCATGGAACTGAGAGGCTGGAGGCCCGTCTGGAGGCTCAAGTCCAATGCTTTTCTGAATTTCAAAGTCTGGTTGCCGCCTTTGAAAACCTGCCCGGCAGTGAGGACAAGGAAAGAATAGAGGCCCGCCTTCGGGATAAGGAAGTCCATAAGCGACGGCTGGCAGGACTCTGCAAGGAATATTCGCAGATAAAAAGTTTCATTCAGGAAAATATTGTCTTGTTTAATGGCACAGAATCAGATGCCGCCAGTTTCCATCTTTTACACCGCCTGCTGGAAGCTCAGGCCTACCGGTTCGCCCACTGGCGAGTAGCCTCAGATGAGATCAACTACCGCCGTTTCTTTGATATCAATGATCTTGCCGGACTCAAGACGGAAAATCCCAGAGTCTTTGAAGCAACCCACAGCTTTGTGCTGGATCTTATAGACCAGGGTAAGATTGATGGACTGCGCATAGATCATCCTGATGGTCTTTATGATCCTGCTGAATACTACCGAAGGCTCAATGACGGAGTTCGATGGCAAGTTATGGCGAGAGGCAAGAGAGAAAGCGGGCCGGATTCCAATAATAGTGCTACGGCTCCGGATCTCATATACCTGGTGGTGGAGAAGATTCTTGCCAACTATGAAAGGCTTCGAGGGGACTGGCAGGTACACGGAACGACAGGATACGATTTCGCCAATCTGGTGGGCGGTCTCTTTGTGAATACTCAAACGGAAAAGGAGATGTACAGGATCTATACGGAGTTCCTGGGCAATAGACTTGATTTTGAGGAATTGCTTTACCAGCGCAAAAAACTCATCATGAAAGTAGCCCTTGCCAGTGAATTAAATGTTCTTGCCAGTGAACTCAATCGCATCTCCGAATCAGACTGCCACACCAGAGATTTTACATTGAATAGTTTGAGGGATGCGCTTTCAGAAGTGGTGGCATGTTTTCCGGTGTACCGTACTTATGTCACCAGGGAGCGGATTACTTCGGAGGATCGCCGTTACGTGGATTGGGCCATAGCTCAGGCCCGAAAAAGGAGCCGGGCAGCTGACACGAATATATATGATTTTATCAGAGATGTCCTTCTCATGGATATAAGTGAGGACAAGAGCCATGAGTATAGAAAGGCTGTAAATGACTTCACTATGAAGTTCCAGCAATATTCCGGTCCTGTAATGGCCAAGGGTCTTGAAGACACCGCCTTTTACACCTACAATCTTTTAATATCACTCAATGAAGTGGGCGGGGAGCCCCGCCGTTTTGGAGTTTCCGTCTCTGCCTTTCACCACCTGAATCAGGAGAGGGCGGCAAGCTGGCCTCATTCCATGCTGAATACGTCAACCCATGACAGTAAGAGGAGCGAAGACGTCCGGGCCAGGATAAGCGTACTATCTGAAATTCCAGACGAGTGGGAGGCAGCTGTAACCAAATGGGGTCTGCTCAGCCGCTTGAGCAAGCCAGCCTCTGACAGGGGAACAACCCGGTTCGCGAACGACGAGTATGCCCTGTACCAGACTCTGATCGGTGCTTGGCCTCTGGGGCAGCTTGATCAAAAAGGTTTTGCCTCTTTCCGCAGTCGCATTGAGCAATATATGATCAAGGCAGTAAGAGAGGCAAAGATCCTCAGCAGCTGGATCAATCCCGATCTTGAATATGAAGGTGCACTTCTCAAGTTCCTCCAGGGGCTTATAACCAGCGAGGGCGATAACCAGTTTCTCAAGGAGTTCCTTCCGTTTCAGCAGCGAGTTGTCTGGTTCGGCATGTTAAACAGCCTATCTCAGACCTTGCTTAAATTAACCGTTCCCGGAGTTCCAGACATATATCAGGGTAATGAGGTTTGGTCGTTCAGACTAGTGGATCCGGACAATAGAAGTCCGGTAGATTTTGGCCGCACAAGGGAGATTTTTCGAGATCTTGCCGCCTTTCTGTCCGTGCCGGACGAGCTGTTGCCAGGACGCGTGCGGGAACTTATGGAAGAAATGGAGGACGGAAGGATCAAGCTGTATCTTACCTGGAGGACCCTGTCTCTGCGGTGGGAGCATCAGGGGCTGTTTCAATACGGCACATATCTGCCTTTGTCTGTTAATGGTACAAAGGCAGAACACATATGCGCTTTTGCAAGAAGATTCAAAGACAGCACAGCTATCGTGGCAGTTCCAAGGCTCTATGTCGGACTTTGCGGTTTTTATCCGAAAGCGAAGCCTTTAGGTTCCGGAATATGGTCAGACACTGGGGTGAACGCCGCTTCTGAGCAATTTGATCAAAGGGCTTATCGAAATATCTTTACAGGAGAATGTATGGTTCCGGAAATGCACAGCGGCAACCTCTGTTTTCCAGCGGCACAACTGTTTTCCAATTTTCCTGTAGCCTTGTTAACCGATGCCCCGGCTTAGGATCAACCGCATCCGATCCTATGGCATTTAAAGCCGATATCTGATTGGAAACGAAATGTCTATGTTCAGATTCTTGTCAGTAACAAAAAAGTTTGAAAAATCAGGTTATTATCTCCGATAATTTATAATTTTTCAGATTCTGACCGAAGGCCAGGCAAGAATGAATTCTGCAACTGGTAAAAATAATTATTGATACCTTTCTCGTAATAAAGTAAAAGGCCGAGGATTCATTTTAGAATTCGATCTATCTCATAATTTTTCAACACAAAAATTAAGAGGAGTGGAGCTTTTTCGAATTTTTCCCAATTGACCCGAAACCGAAACAGTTTTTTTTAGGAGGATTTATGGAAAATGAAGAGCCAGATATACGGATACGGTCCGCATTTAATGCTCGATTTGAGTGATTGTAATTCGACAATACTGAACGACCTTGATGCCTGTTTCAGACTACTGAACGAGTTGCCCGAAAGGATAGGGATGACAAAAATAACACAGCCTTATGTGTTTCGATACTGCGGGGTGGTACCTGAAGACGAGGGTATTACCGGGGTGACCATAATAGCCGAGAGTCATATATCCCTTCATACTTATCCGAAAAAGAAGTTCGTATTTGTGGACATCTTTTCCTGTAAACCATTCGATGTGGAAAGGGCCAAAGACCATGTTATCCAGTTTTTCCAGTCAAAATCTCCATCTGTTCATATAAAGGAAAGGGGGGCGGCCTTTCCCTCGGTTGTGTGATTTTGGGTTGCCAGAGGGGATCCCTTAATGGATATTAAGGTCGAACCCGGCGCTTACGGTGCACTTCCTGAAGCGTACTGCCGTTACAGTACAGCATCCATTGCAATTCTTCCCGTACCTTATGACGGGACATCAACATGGATGAAGGGTGCAGACCGCGGTCCGCGGGCCTTGCTGGAGGCATCTGCCAATCTGGAACTATACGACATTGAAACCGATTCCGAGGTTTTTAAACACGGGATTGTGACACTGGAACCCGTCCTGTGTCCTGAGGAGCCGGGGGCAATGGTTTCTGCAGCATATGAACGTGCAAGGCATATTTTAGAGGAAGGGAAATTCATTGTCGGCATCGGTGGAGAACATACGGTCTCTGTTGGTTTAGTGCAGGCCGCGGCGAATAGATTTCACGATCTCTCCGTGCTCCAATTCGATGCCCACGCGGATACCCGGAATGAGTATAAGGGAAGCAGGTACAATCACGCCTGTGTCATGTCAAGGATAGGTGAGATCTGCCCATATGTTCAGGCAGGGATTCGAAGCATGGATATATCCGAGCTGAAAACACTGAATCGTGACCGGACGTTTTTTTCTCATGAGATACTCAGGGGGCCGGATGTGACGTCCAGAGCAATTAAGGCATTGACAGAAAACGTATATATAACAATTGATCTGGACGTACTGGACCCTTCCATTATGCCATCTACCGGTACTCCTGAACCTGGAGGATTGGACTGGTACACTTTGCTTTATTTCATAGAATCAGTGGTAAGGGAAAAAAACGTAATTGGAATAGATACAACCGAGTTGCTTCCCAATCCTGACAACAGAGCACCGGATTTTTTGGCCGCGAAATTGATCTACAGGATATTGAGCATGATCTTCTTAAAGAGGGATAAATAGTGATGGAGAAAAAGGATTTCTTGCGCAAACCGATTGAGCATATAGACATCAAGACCTTTGATGCCAGAGCCGTCATAGATGGTTATGCCTCCATGGCCTTCCAGGCCCGGAATCTCGCAGTAGCATCGAATATTTATAACCGGATGCTGGCAGACCGCGATTGCAAGATCATTCTTACGCTTGCTGGTTCTCTATTCAGTGCTGGTCTGAAGCATGTTGTGGTGGATATGATTGACAACAACATGGTGGATGCCATCGTTTCCACGGGCGCCATCATTGTGGATCAGGATTTTTTTGAGGCCCTGGGTTTCAGACATTATATGGGCACCCAATTCGTTGACGATGCTTTGTTGCGTGAACTTGGCATTGACAGGATTTACGACACATTTATCGACGAAGATGAACTGAGGATCTGTGACATGACTATAGAGGAAATCGCCGGCACCTTGTCTCCGAGGCCCTATTCCTCCAGAGAAATCATTCATGTCATGGGGGCCTATCTGGAAGAGAAAGGGTTAAAGGTTGAAAGGTCGGTTGTTTACTCTGCCTATAAAAAGGGAGTGCCGATTTTCGTGCCTGCATTTTCAGATTGCTCGGCTGGTTTTGGATTGATTTACCATCAATGGCACAAAAAAGATGCGCACGTCACTGTTGATTCTGTTCGGGATTTTCGTGAACTCACAGAGATTAAAATGGCCGTAAAAGACACGGGCATTATTATGATAGGCGGCGGTGTACCCAAAAATTTCACCCAGGATGTCGTGGTAGCCACAGATATACTGGGCAGGGAAAGGCCTATGCATAAATATGCTATTCAGCTCACCGTAGCCGATGAACGGGACGGCGGACTATCGGGGTCCACTCTGAAGGAAGCCTGCTCCTGGGGCAAAGTGGACATGAAATATGAACAGATGGTATTGGGTGAGGCCACAATTACGCTGCCTTTGCTTATGAGTGATGCCTACCACCGGGGTGTTTGGAAGAAAAGGGCACCGGGGAATCTTTCGGCGCTCTTCAATTTATGAAAAGCACCGACTAAGCTAACCATATGGAAGCTGATGCTCTAAGATCTGAAAATCCCTGCAGAGGAGATCATGAAATTTCAGTATCAGCTTTTCAATAAGTTCGAAAAATAAATAAGAGATTATCTTTTTGCCAGCATTATTGCATATTTTATTTTAATTCTTCTGCAAGCAGAACTGCCTCTGCTACCTGGCGCATTGATTTACGGGAGTCCATACTACGTTTTTGAATCCAGCGAAAGGCCTCATCCACTTCCATTTTCTGTCTGCGTATAAGGACCTCTTTGGCACGCTCCACCAGTTTGCGCGTCTCCAGCTCCTCACTGATCACCTTGGTTTTTACCATGAGTTCGGTGTTGAGGATTGCGACTGCCGCCTGATTTGCAACCGTTGTAATGAGATAAACTTCAGTATCAGTAAATTCGTGAGGTTCTGAGGTAAAACAGTTCAGTACACCTATTACCTTCTCATCCTTTACTTGAAGCGGCACGCTGACCATAGATATCAGGCCGAGCTTTTTGGCCATTTCCTTTTCCTTGAACCGAGGCTCTTTTGACACATCCCTGATGATAAGTGGCTGATTGTGTGTGGCCACAAAGCCGACCACTCCCTCATCCAGAGATAGAGAACGGTCCTTCAGATAGTCAGAGGCTATGGCCTGCGTGGCCTTCAGCCGGATCTTTCTGGGATTTGCGGTTTCATCAATAAGCCATAATGAACAGATCTCAACACCTGTTACCTTGGCCGTTACCATTACGATGAGTTTCAGAATATCTTCAAGATACTGATCGGAAGTGATGGCCTGGCTTATATCCATCAGGGCCCTCATGTATTTTTCGTAGGTTTCTGGTCTGTTTTCTTCCATTTATTATGTGCCTGATTCCATTTCCGGAATATGCTAAAAAACAGGTTGATTCTGGTGTTGACCTCCAAACTGGGTCAGATTCAAGATAATACTAAAGATTCTCCTGTGACTCAATCACTCCATCTATCAGTATCAAGAAAAAATATTCGACTTATGCCTAATTGATTACAGTTGATATAATGTTGTTTGAAAGGCGGTATCAGTTAAGCAGGAAAGTAAAACGCAAGTGATAAGTTCACGCAGTAATTTTGCGCTAAGGGTAACCTGGAACCTCAGTAGTAATTTTCACCCCACAATTTCTAAAGTATTTTTTTACCATATCAGGTAAATTAAACAGGTTAAACTTTATCTGTCATAATTACTTTAACAGTATTCGTTGTTGACAATTCTTGGTTTTTGAATTGACAATCAGTCTGGTGCACTATAAACATAACATACAGGTAAATCCCATGATGCATCGCTAAAATATTGCTGGCATAATTGACATCTATAGATGTTTTTATTCCATAAAACCCTTAAAGAGGAGGAGAAGAAGATGATGAAAAAATGGAGCATTGTAGTTGTGTCTTGTATCATCATGATCAGCATGGTCAGTGTTGCGTCCGCCAACACCGTTCGAGAGGATTGTGGATGCGGTTTAGGCGCTATTGCTATCGGTGAAAAGGAAGGCGTCTTATGGAAACTGCTTGGCACATTTCTGAATGGGCTCTCCGGCAACCAGACCTTCGGCATGAGCAGCGGTACGTCAGATTGCGGAAAAGATCAATGGATTGCCAAGTATGACAAAATGAATATTTTTGTTGCCGATAACATGGATATTTTGGCCATCGATATTGCTCAAGGCCAAGGCGAATCTTTAGATGCCTTAGCTGAAATTGCGGAAATTCCGATTGGTGAAAGGCCATCTCTGTATGCTGCCTTGCAGAGCAATTTCGATTCAATCTATCCCACAGCCCAGGTTTCTCACACCGATGTTGTAAAGGAAATTGCTAAAATTATACAGCCCAGCTAAACCTTCTTGCCGGTCAATCATAAGGATACAAAAAAGAGATACACAGTTTTTGCCCTTCGTGTATCTCTTTTTTGTAAGCTGGTTCTTCTATCAGCGCATGTAGCCTGTCCGGTCGCTTTCGCCGACCGACAGGAGGTGGCAGATCTGATCTCTATTGCCCAAGACAAAGGGCTCTTCAGAGATCGTTACTGGCATATTCTGATGCATTATGAAAAGACGCTTTTCGGTGTTAATAGTAACATCGATGACCCCTCTTTTTTTCTAGCACCTGACGGAAAAACAAATCCCCAATCCGAACTGGAAGCCACCATTTCCGTCCTGTTCCAAGAAGATGATAAAGCGGCAGAGCCCTATGTATGCAGGTTTTACGGCCGTTTTATGTGGCTTAAGCAAGCCCTGATGGTTAACTCCGAAAGGTATGCAAACCGAATGTGCGCAGAGATAGACAACATTTTGCCTGTATCCGCAACTCTCGTTTTCCCTACCTATTATATGAACAACCCGGCATCAATGTTTGGCCATACCCTGCTGACCATCAGTACTGAATATAAAAACAGACGGCTGGCATACGCGGTAAACTATGCGGCACAGGCCGACAACACCGTGGACGGCCTTTCCTTTGCCGTAAACGGCTTATTCGGTCTGTACAAGGGTTACTATTCTGTGGAGCCGTATTATAAGAAGATTCAGGAGTATGGAGATATTCACCACCGTGATATCTGGGAGTATACCCTTAACCTCACCCCTGAGGAATTGAAGTGGCTAATCCATCATGTCAAGGAGCTAAACGGAGTCTACACGGACTATTTTTTCTTTGACGAAAACTGCTCTTTCAATCTTCTTTTCCTTATTGAAGCGGCCAGACCCTCGGTAGACCTCGTTTCCCAATTTAAGGGTCCTTTTGTATTTCCATTGGATACCATAAAAGCAATTAAAAGCGCCGGCCTGATTATGGATGAAACATTTCGACCTTCAAAAGTAACACGCATCCGGCATCTAATTGAGTCGCTAGATGATCCGGCCATAGACAGCGCCACAGAAATCATCAGGGGCCGGATTTCACCAATGGATATTAGTGTTACTTCCGGCTCTCATCCACCGGATCAGAAGGCGAAGGTCCTTGATTTAGCTGCCGAACAGCTTCAATATCTCTACGTTAAAAAGATGATTGACAAAAAGACTTACCAGGAGCGTTTCCTGGAAACGTTGAGGGCTCGAAGCAGGCTGGGGATTATGAGTGCCGAAAATGCCAAAAACATTCCTATTCCACCACGGCCAGAAAGAGGTCATGATTCCAAGCGGATCAGTCTGGCTGGGGGATCGCACGATGGCAACGCGTTTTGTGAATTACGTTTTCGCCCAGCTTTTACTGATCTTCTTGACATGGATTATATTCATCAGCAGGGAGCCCAGATCGAATTTGGCGACGCCAGGCTACGCTATTTTTTTTCAAACCATCGATTTCAATTACAGCAACTCGATATAATCGATATTATTTCCATATCGGCAAGGGACGCATTTTTTAAGCCGCTGTCATGGAAGGTGGATACCGGCTTTCACAGGAAACCCATAGACAACAAGGAAGGGGCGCTTTTTTACCGGCTCAACACGGGTACTGGCTTGGCTATCGACTATCCGTTTTTGGGCTTGTCCTATGCCATGGTCACAGGCGAAGCGGATTTCAGCGGGGCACTGAAAGAAAATTTTGCTCTGGGACCGGGCTTTATATGCGGTATGGTTAAAAAGGTAGCTCCTTTTCTAAAGAGTCACTTGTATGGGGAGATAAAATGGTTTATGGCCGGCGATTCCCATACAGAGAGCGCGATAGCCTTTTCTAATAACTTGAAAGTGTCGAAAAACAACCATTTTTCTTTGGAATTGAAATGGGAACACGTTAATCATTGGGACAGCATGGAAGCCTCAGGCGTGTGGCACTTCTTTTTTTAATTCAGCAAGTTCCACACATTTTTTATCTATCGAGGCTATAAAGCCGGTCAACAAATCAGCGTGTAATCAGAAGGCGTCGCAGCACTTTAACTTGCGGCTGTGAAAGTGTTTTTCTGCCAGATGCCATACTGATGAGCGTGATATTCGGTGTGGGAAATTAAATGAGTAAATGGCATGGTTCACATTGAATTGCACGGATAATCTTGACCGTTGTTACATGTTAGGTTGGGTATTATTTTTTATTTTTCCTATCATTGTCGGTTGTTCCAATCTGATGTTTCTTCCGAATCAGATTCGATACAGTACGCCAGATGATTTCGGACTTGACTATGAAGACATTTTTCTCAGAATACCAGAAAATATAAGGCTTCATGCTTGGTTTCTTCCATCCAAAGTTGATGCCAAAGGGACGGTATTTTTCTTACACGGCAATGCTCAAAATATTAGCGCCCATATTTATAGTATATATTGGCTACCGGAGAATGGATATCATGTCTTTATGATAGATTATAGGGGATACGGGGCCTCAACCGGCACCCCCACAGTACAGGGAGTTTTGGATGATATCAGTACAGGATTTGCTTGGCTTGTCCAGAATCAGCAAGTTCAAAAAGGCCCGATCTTTTTATTAGGCCAAAGTCTAGGAGCTAGTCTTGGCATCTATTTCGTGGGCACTCACTCTAATGAAAAAAAGCAACTGGCAGGTGTAATTTCGGATGCTGCTTTTTCAAGTTTTCGCTCAATCGCACGTGAGAAACTTGATAGCTTCTGGCTGACTTGGCCTTTCCAATATCCACTATCATTGTTAATGCCTGACGATTTTGATCCACAGGACGTGATTCAAAACATCTCTCCAGTTCCTGTGCTGATCATGCACAGCAAGGATGACCAGATCGTCCCATCAACTCACGGCCAAATCTTGTATGAATTGGCCGGAAAGCCTAAGTTTTTTGTTCAGACTAGAAACGGGCATATTGCAACATTCAAGTACAGTGAGTACCGGGAGGCAGCATTAAAATTCATGGCGGCTTTCGATTAATAAAAGACTTTTTTAGAACAACAATCTGGATATTCTCTTAAATCTATTTATAAATCAAAAGTAATATAATGTGGTCCCTATGACCCTGGTTTTCGAGGGACTCAGCTTATTTCTCAAAGGACCACTCGAACACTCCTCATTCATGATGCTCGTCACCCTCAGTAATCATTTGATCAAAAAATGTGTTCGAATACCAGGTTCAGACATTACAGAAACATAGAGAAGATCGATAAAATAAAATCTGAAATCCCCGCTTTTTAAGACCAGCTATGGTTGTCCTATATGCTATAAGGGGATTTATCCGGTCACGTGTCAAAACATTGATTTTGACCTCTTTTAGACAATATATTGAAAATGCCTTGACCAGCATCCAACAGTCCTATACAAATTATTGTATAATGAATGGATCGCGTAGTAATTTTTTTATTGACGAATTTAGCATATTCTCAGTTGGAGCACTGATATGCTTAACTAATTAAGCAGGCAGGAATTGGCTTTACCAGTTTTTACCTGTTTGCTTCGCTGAATTATCAGTGTGCTTATCGAAAAGGCAGTATTGCGGAATCTTATCTATTTTACTACTAGAGGGAAATACTATGGACGGCTTGAATTGGTCAGCGGAAAAGGAAAAGCGTGAGACGGCCGCCATTGAGGAACACGAGCGTCTCCATCGGCTTTTTGTAGAAGATCGCCTCTCCTTTGAACGGGAAAGAAAGAGCGCGATCAGGGAACTTATCGAAAGCGTCGAAGATGCGGGTATGCGGGAAAGGTTATGGGAATTCCAGCATTCCTGGGACAGGAAAATGAGGCATGCCGGATCCACAGCCAATCGTTTTGTTTTGGCGCAGACCTTCTTCTGGGAACATTTTCAAGAGGTCTGGCACCCTGCCATTAAGCAATTCAGTGCCATGCTGAACGGAAAGCATGAGTAGATTTTTTTAGAACTATCCGCTTTCTAGACTGGGATTATTCAAGGTAAATTAATCTGGATTTTATTTTACTTCCGTTGGGCACAAGAAAAGTGGGCTGGCTTTCTCAGCCGCCCGGGCCAGCTCTAATCCGTTTTTTCCGGCGCGCGCCGCTTCAAAGAAGGCGTTAAGAGCAAGCAGATTTGCCTGCATCCCGCGGTTTTTTCTCTCACGAGTATTCCTGATTATGTTCGTATTTTTTCTCTGTTTTTCCATGTTATTAATAAATTTTGCCTGCATGTTTTATATTAGCCTGGATGGCATTATGTATCTAAAGCCTTTGAAACCCATAAAACAGCAAAAAGGGTGCCAAAAGGATTTTTGTATTTTTATAACGTAATTTCAATTATATATATTAGTGAGATTGATTTTTAAGGGGCGGTGGGAGCTTGTGCGGTGCGCTGATAGTCACTTTTTTGACGCATAGATCGTGCCAGAACCGGTCTGCGAATGTATCATGATGTCTCTTTCGGCCTGCATCATTTTCATGATTATGACGCCGCATTGAGCAGAAGAATCGGAAAATTTCAGATTTATTGACCTGCTGATTCCAATCGTGCTATAAGATCAATATGTATTATTCCGCTATATTGTCAGCAGTTGAATGGCTAAATGCATTTCATTAATAGCTAGCCAATGCTGCCAGAAGCGATACACAGAAGTGGTCGAAAGCGGGGATTCTTTTCCGCAGGTTCGACGATCACTGAATAGCCAATTAACTAGAAGTGGGTACAGCCCTCCATTTAAATCTTCACAGCTAGGGAGTATTAATCATGTCAGTAGCTAAGGTTATCGAAGTCAGTGCAAGTTCTACAGAGAGCTTCGAAGATGCCGTTCGGCAGGGTATTAAACGGGCGGCGGAGACGGTTAAAAATATACAGAGCGCATGGATCAAGGAGCAGAAGGTCCTGGTGGAAAACGGCGAGGTCGTCGAATTTCGTGTCAATATGAAGATTACCTTCATCCTTCATTAGGCATAATGACCTAGAAGTTATGAGTGGACCAGCCTCATGGAAGACCTGTATGCCGGTTTGTCCTGGCTGCGGCTTTTTTCGGTCGAGTGATCTTTGACACTATGGTATCAGGGGATAACCTTGTATGCGCTTTTTTCTATAGTGCAAACGTCAAAACCAGCTTCTTATAATCATGTAACAGGTTGTCAAGGTCCGAAGCGACATCCATTTACTCTGCCCCTATGGCTGCTTCTTCGTAGAGAAAGTATTTTTTCTTCCAGTAACTATACATTTCCTTAAATCTCGTTAGTCGTATCCCCTGCAATACTTTTGTTTGTCTCATGAGTGGCCTTCTTCACTCTCATGAAACCGCACAAAACGAGTGTTTCAAATCAGGACAATTCACGTGTTCACTGCAGATTTTTTGACAGTTCTTGACAGTCCGATCTTAATTGTGATACACAATTTTCATGTCATGGTAATTCGTACTAAAGGAGTCTGAGGAGATCTTGTGTTCAGAGTCCATCGTTCACTGGTCAAACTACTCCCTAATTCCTTGAGAGCGATTTTATATAGGCCAGTGTTGGCAGGAGGCGAAAGATGAAACGCATGTTAATGATTTTATTAGTCTTATTTTCACTGGCACTTGTAGGTTGTGAAAGTAGATGGGGTTCTGCAGGTCTGGGGGCCGCTGGAGGTGCAGCTGCAGGTGCAGGAGGTTATGAGTGGAAAATTAATCAGGAATTGAATCGCATAGATGAAGCACGTGATGAAGGAAAAATAAGTCAGGAAGAATATGAAATACGTAAGGATCAGATTCATAGGATGTCGATTTTAAAGTGATGATATGAGCTAAATTATGATCTATTGAATCATTTGGGTGGAAAATGCATGTGAGCTTATCTCTTCTGGTTGCAACAACTATCTGGGGGAGAAATACTTCATAAGAAAGTGGTGAGGAAGGCATTTAATATGCTCATTATGCGGTAAATTTTTTATTGTAGCCACAGCATAAGGGCTCAAGACGTTTTCCAAGCGTTGCCTATTTATCATCCAACAGTTCTCTCGTTTTCCAGGTTACAGACCTTATTACAGGCCGACGTTAAGGAGTCCATAAGCTCTCTGAGATAGCCTAATAATAGTCGATCAATGACGTTCATGCGATGACACTTGTGTAACTGCCTTCGACCCCCAATGGGTCATGTTCACCATGGCGCCGACATGATATAAAAAAGAAACGCTTAGTTCACGGCGAGTTTGACAAAGCAAAGATCATGAGGAGGCGAGAAGGCCGAAGATGCCTCACTTAATCTCAATAATCAGTCGCTGATCCGGTAAATTTCAGCCGCTATTCTTTTTTCACCTTACGCATTTGGATCGTATAGTGTTAAATGAGTGACAATCAGTCTTGGAGTTGTTTTCCGATCCATGCCTGGAGTCTAAATGTTTTAAAGACTTATATCCCACGTGTCAGCCCAAAGTTTTAAAAAATACAAGAACCGAGAACAGAAAACATGAATCTATGAAATGGACGAAACGAGTGAAGAAGGTCATGGAACCAGCATCACCCTTTTGTGGGGCTCATGGCTAAAAAGGGGGAGAGAGAGCGCTGTGCCTGCTTATTGGGACCATGGATAATCACCTCTGAGCTTCTTGAAGATGTCGAAAGAAATCTCATGGGAAAAAATGGAAAGAAATCAACTGATTCTACAGTCAACAGGGAAAAAACGGACAGGAAGGCCTTGATTTTTTATGTCTCAATATCCAAGCAGATTCTTTGCCAGAGAAGGAGTGGATCCCCTGAGGTATGCCTTTGATAGTAAGATCGCAGTTCATGCCGGGGCCGGAGGACATCCACTTTCCAGGGAAGAAGTGTTGCCCACCTGGCAGGCACTTGGTAACAGGCCTGATGCCTCATCTCGAAGGGTGATATATATTCACGTGCCCTTCTGCCGTAAACAGTGTCTCTATTGCGGCTTCTTCATGCGTACCTTGGGCCGGGGGGACAGCACTTGTTACACTGATGCCCTTCTCAGAGAGATGGAGCAGGTCTCATGTCTTTCGGCGGTAACTGGCCATCCCATACATGCTGTCTATATGGGAGGCGGGACACCTACGGCTTTAGATACAGTTGATCTTGAGCGGCTGTTAGAGGCTGTCCGCGGATTTTTCCCCCTGGCTGATGACTGCGAGATCACTGTGGAAGCCAGGGCGGCCGATTTTGAAGAAGAAAAGGTGCGGGCCTGTGTGGCCGGAGGTGTCAACCGCTTTTCTGTCGGGGTTCAGAGCTTTAATACCAAGGTCAGACAGCAGGTGGGACGTATACTGAACAGAACAGATGTCCTGGAAATGCTCACAAACCTGACCGACATGGTGGACAATTCGGTCACAATTATTGACCTAATATACGGACTTCCTGACCAGACCATGACTATCTGGGAAGATGATCTGAGGACCCTTATAGAAGAAACAAGTATAGACGGTGTGGATCTTTATCAATTAAACGTCTTCAAGGACAGCCTTTTGACCCGGGCTGTTAATAAAGGTAAGCTCTCTCCACCTGCCGATATTTCTTGTCAGGCAGAGATGTTTTTAAGGGGCAGAGAGACGCTGGAGGCAGCTCGTTTCAGACGCCTCTCCATGTCTCATTGGGGTCGCAGTCCCGGGGAGCGCAACCGTTACAATACCTTTATTCGCTGCGGGGCCACCTGCTTTCCCCTTGGCTGTGGGGCAGGAGGGCGCCTTCACGGCCACTATTTCTTCCAGGAGGCGGATCTGAAAGCCTATTACAAACAGGTAAATGCAGGGGAAAAACCACTGGCTATGGCCATTCGTCTGCCTGCCTGTTCGCCTCTTTTCAGAAACTTGGCCGAGCAGATGGAAAAGGGTGATATGAATCTTACTGCCCTCGGGCAACAACATGGTTTTGACCTGGAGGCAATCTTTTTCCCACTGCTTGAGCAATGGGAGCAGACCGGTCTTATTAAACGTCAGGGGAACGGCCAGATTGAGCTTACGGTGGCAGGTGAATTCTGGAATGTCAATCTGACACAGTTTCTTATTGACTATTTTCAGCACTATCATCAGGAAGATGCGCAGTCATGAAAACTCTGATCGTATGTGCCAGCAAGTATGGCTCAACCTTTGAAATCGGTAAATGGCTGGCAGAAAGGCTGGGCGGCGACAGCCTGGTGGATAGGGCCGAATCCATGCCGCTTCCTGCGGATGCAGATCTTGTTATTCTGGGTTCAGGTATTTACAGACACAAGGTATTACCTTCACTGGAGGAATATGTGAACCGCTTTAGAGATAAAATAAAAGGCAAGAAGACCGTAGTTTTCGGGGTCGCAATGGACACAACCGGTATTTTTTTACGAGGGAAGGTCCATGGCGGATGGAATTGCATCCTGCCTGTAATCCTCAGTCTGCCGGAACCACCGATACATGCCGGACTCCTGGGAGGAGAGATAAACCCCGACAAGCTGGATGCCAAAGATACGGAAGGACTTAAGCAGTTTTACAGGATGATTTACGGCCGGGAGACCAAAATACCTTATAAGACCAGAATGGACAAAAATCATGTCTGGGCCTTTGCCGAGACAATATTAGAGCGTCTTGAGAGACCGATTTAATGAAATATAAGGTGTTTCTGATCAATCTTCATTATTTTGCCTGAAAGATTCTCCTTGTTCACTGTTCAAACTGTTTCCCAGTCTTCAAGGGTCTTCGACATGGGTGAGGCCGCTTTGTATACCGGTACAATATATCCTTATGTAGTACGATGGCGAAAAAGCCAGGCAGCGGCCAGCATTGTTAAGCCCCCTATAAGCGCCATGGGCCAATATTGGTCTAAAAGCACCGCAACCGGAGCCTCTTCCAGAAAGACACCCCTGATAACTATCATAAAGTAGCGCAGCGGATTTAACAGGGTCAACTTCTGGACCAATACAGGCATGTTGGCAATAGGCGTGGTGAATCCGGAGAGAATGACCGAGGGTACCAGGAATATAAAGGCTCCCATCAGACCCTGTTGCTGAGTCAGTGCCAGGGACGAGATCATAAGACCGACTCCGATGGCGGAAAGCAGGAACAAAACCAGCCCTATATAGAGCGCCAGGAGATTGCCCCGCAAAGGTATGTCAAACCAGAACATGGCAATTAAAATAATAAGAGTTGCTTCAAAGATGCCAATGATAAAACCAGGAAGTGCCTTCCCGAGGAGAAGCTCGAACGGCCGCAGCGGCGTTACCAGCAGCTGGTCAAAGGTCCCCTGTTCGCGTTCTCTGGCTACTGATAAGGCGGTTACCACCATGGTTACTACCAGGGTCAGAAGTCCTATAATACCTGGTACTATAAACCAGCGACTTTCCAGGTTCTCATTATACCAGGATCTAATATGGAGACTTGCCGGCGGCGTGGGCCAGTTGTGACGGGTAATCCAATCCATATTGAAATCGGTTAAAATAGTACGCACATAATTGAGCACTATGAGCGCGGTATTAGAATTGCGCCCGTCTATAATAATCTGCAGGTTAGTTCCCCGACCTGTGTAAAGGTCGCGAGAAAATTGCGGACCGATACGCATTATCAGCAATACATTTTTATTGTCGATAAGAGGTGCAATCTGCTCGTCCCGTGTTATTTGACTGACCAGTTGAAACGTCGGCGAGCCGCTAAAACGGGAGACCAGATCTCTGGAGGCATGGCTGCGGTCTTCGTCATATACTGCGAAACGGACTCGCTCGAGATCGTAAGTGGCGGCGTAACCAAAAATGAGGAGCTGCAAGATGGGAGGAATAATGATGGTGAGGCGACTTTTCTTGTCCTTCATCAGGACAAGAAATTCTTTTTTTATTAATGCTATAACTCGTCGTCGCATGGGCTATCTTTTACCTTGAGGCCTTGCGTATGCTCCAACCACGCTCAGCATGCCCTTTACATCACATATCTAACGTGCAAATAGTGCGCTCAGATTATTTTATGTGATATATATATTGCTAATCCAGCCGTTTATATGATTTCAACCTGCTTAATCCGAGAAAAATGACAGCCAGAACCAGCAGGGCAAAAGCATTGGGGATAATGACCGACCACACGTTCCCGGCCAGAAATACCGTCTGGAGTATCATAATAAAGTAACGGGCAGCAATGATATAGGTTATAGCCTGGACAAGGACCGGCATACTTTCAATGTCGAAAATAAATCCGGATAACAGGAATGCCGGCAGGAAAGTGACAATAATAGCAGCTTGTCCGGCAATGAATTGATTACGGGCAATGGTGGAAATAAGCAGTCCCATCCCCAGAGCAGTTAACAGAAACAGGGCTGAAGTGATTACCAGAATCCAGAATGAACCCCGCAACGGGACATCGAAAAGCCAGACCGTCAATGCCACGGTGAGCAGCATACCCCCCATTCCCAGAACAAAATAAGGAATGATTTTCCCCAGGAGTATTTCACGTATAGCAACTGGTGTCGACATGAGGGCCTCCATAGTTCCCCGTTCCCATTCACGGGAGACTATCATGGCGGTGAGCAACGCACCGATTAACGTCATGATGACTGCCACCAGACCAGGGACCAAAAAATTCTGGCTGCGCACCTGACTGTTGAACCAGATACGCTGTTGCAGATTCACCGGCATCGAGACCTGGCTTCCCTTTTGTCTTGCCAGTTCTTCGATCCAGGTTGCCCATATGCCTTGGACATATCCTGAAACTAGTCGTGCGGTATTTGAGTCTACGCCATTCAGGATGACTTGAATAGGTGCCGGTTCATACCCGGTTTTCAGCATGCGGCTGAAATCAGATTTGAGATAGATGATGCCGTCTACTCTGTGGCTGATGAGTGCCTGCTTCGCTTCCTTCAGGCTGGTGATAAAAACCGGCTCAAAGTATCTGGAGTTGGAAAATTTGGCGGTAAGAGATGTGGTATGTACGCTGGGATGTTCTACTACTAAAGCCACTGGGACATGTTCAGCATCAAGAGATACGCCGTAGCCGAACAGAAGCAGAAGTAAAACCGGCATAAGGAACGCTATGGCTATACTGCTCGGGTCCCTCATGATCTGGAGGAATTCCTTGCGTACTATTCCCCTCAGACGCATGGCCTTGAAGCCGGATACGGCCTGATTGAGGTCTTTCCCCTGTTTTTTATTATTCATTATAAACAGTTTAACATTGTCTTTACTTAACAGTCTGTTGACAGTTGGTTGTTTCGTTCGTGTTTTTTCTTAAGAGAATACTATGACTGGATAGGACTTGTCTCAAGCTGAATGCCTCTTAATTTTTCGATTGTGCGCGGATCAGAGTGATAAATGCCTCTTCCATACTTACGATAGGTTTGCGGGCAATTGCGCCTGCCTGGGTGCGTATTTCCAGCGGTGTGCCTATGGCCGGAATCTCGCCGTCCACCATAATGGCCAATCGGTCGCAGTACTCAGCTTCTTCCATAAAATGGGTGGTTACTAATACGGTGACCCCGCTGTTAGACAAGGCATTGATATGCTTCCAGAACTCCCTGCGGGCAAGGGAATCGACGCCGGATGTGGGTTCATCCAAAAAAAGTATGTCAGGTTCGTGCATGAGCGCGCAGGACAGAGCCAGACGCTGCTTATAACCTAAGGGAAGCTCTCCGCTGGCGGCATCCTTTACCGGCGCCAGCTCAAGCTGATCCAGAGCCCACTGGATGCGTTCTTTACGTCGGCGACCGGTCAAGTTATAGACGCTGCTGAAAAAGCGCAAATTTTGAATCACACTCAGGCTGCTATAGAGTGAAAACTTCTGAGACATATATCCGACAAGGGCTCGAGCTTCAGCTGCAGCTGTATGCAGATCCACTCCGGAAACTCTGAGCCTGCCTTCACTCAACGGCAACATACCGCACAACATGCGAAAAGTGGTGGTTTTACCGGCACCGTTAGCGCCCAGTAGACCAAAAACTTCACCACGAAAGACCTGGAAGGATACATCTTTAACTGCGTAAAAATCGCCGAAGCGCCGCTTGATATGGTCAACGGTAATAACTATTCCGTCTTTTGTTTCTTTGGCGTCAGTGCCTAATTTGACCCCTTGGGCGTTCAGTCTGCCTTTTCCCGCGTCCAGCATGGCCATATAGCCGTCTTCAAAACGCGGCGACACTGGATCAATCTGAATTCCGTGTAGATCGGAAATTTGTTTCACTTTTTTGGGCTCATATCCTTCTCGCATTACCAAACGGACTAAATCTCCCCTAATCACTGCATCCAGTACTCCTTCAGCACTCTGTAACTCCTGCTGGAGCTTTCGCTTATTGATGTCAGACGTAACTTCAAAGATCCTGTGCTTCAGGCCTCGAGTGAAGGAGTCGGGCGAACCTTGATCCAATATCCTTCCTTCATTAAGGAGAATAATGTTGTCGCAGCGTTCTGCTTCATCCAGATAGGCGGTACTAAGGAGCACAGTAATATGCTCTTCTTCTACCAGTCGGCTGACAATAGACCATAATTCCCGTCGAGATATAGGGTCAACACCTACTGTAGGTTCATCCAGAAGTAAAAGCTTTGGTGAAGTTAATAGTGTGCAGGCCAGGCCGAGCTTCTGTTTCATCCCACCTGATAACCGTCCCGCCAGCCGAGAGGTGAAATTTTGCAGATTCGTCATCTTCATAAGCCCCTGATAACGTTCGGGCCTTTCAGCTGGGGGCACGCCCCGCAGATCTGCATACAAATCCAGGTTTTCGTTCACGGTAAGATCTTCGTAGAGACCAAAGCGCTGGGGCATGTATCCCGTGACTGTTTGAACGTAAGACGGAGCAGACGCGATTGATGTATCGAACAGGGTGATATCACCCTGTTCAGGGCGCAACAGGCCAAGTGCTAAACGAATTAATGTTGTTTTGCCCGCTCCGTCAGGACCTACCAGGCTGGAAATGCTGCCCAGGCCAATTCTGAAAGTAACATTTACCAGGGCAGGGATGGTCCGCCTGCCTTCAACAAAGGTTTTGGATACAGCATTAAATGACAGGGCTGATTGCTGAAACACAGCCGTCTCATTCACCATTCGATCTTTTCTCGTACGAAGGTGTAGTTTGTTTTTCTTTGTTGCTTCCGGATTGGTGAGGCCAGATAATGACAGTTGCGGGCATTCCCAGACGGAGCTCATTTTCAGGATTACGGACAATTACATGCACTTGATATACAAGACTGGTGCGAATTTCCGGACTTTGCACGGTCTTGGGCGTGAATTCAGCTGTGGGGGAGATGAATCCAACCCATGCGTCGTAGGACTTTTCAGGATAGCTGTCGGTCTTTACTGTTGCCGGCAATCCAGGGAATAACACTCCCAGATCAGTTTCCGATACATAGGTACGTATCCAGATGGGATCAGTCAGGGCCAGCGTAAAAACAGGTTGCTGCGGAGAAGCCATATCCCCCGGTTGTAGTATTCGTTCTTGAATCACGCCTTGAACCGGGGCGTAGAGCTGGGTATCCATGAGATTCTGACGGGCAATGTCACGGGTTGCCTCTAATGCTTTGAGCTCTGATTGCGCATATGCTGTGTCTTCCTTTCGAAATCCATCCAAGACAAGATTAAGGTTTTCTTGGGCAGATTTGAGAGCAGCTTGCGCAGCCAATGCATTAGCTTCTGCGTTATCCACCTGTTCCCGCGATACCAGATAATCCGCTGCGATGGCCTGCAACCGCTTGAATGTCCTCTGGGCATCATGAGCACGTATACGGGCGGCTTCTACTTCTGCACGGGCTTGATCAATCTCTTCCCGGCGTGACCCAGCCACCATTTTTGCTACCACTTCGGCCTGGGCGGCAGCTCGGGCCTCGCTCTGGTTTAAGACAAGTTGAAATAACGTATTATCCAGAGTTGCCAAAAGTTGCCCCCTGCTGACCGTTGCACCTTCCTCAACCTTAATTTCCTCAATACGGTCACTGACTTTAAAGGCAAGGTTTACCTGTCGCATATCGACATTACCGTATAGTACCAGCCCTGTCCTGTCCTCATCGCTTTTAATATAAGAGAAATAATACCAAATGATACCGATTGCTCCCATCAGTGACAGAACTAAAATTACAATGCCGACTTTTTTCATTAGACTAACGGGTTAAACCTATTTTCAACTGGAGGGTTCATTAGTATTATTATCAGCCTTTTTCTTTAATAACTATCGAATTTTGATTTAGAAATCAAGAACATGCTATCAGGGATTAATTACAGAAATTTGAGGATTTGCATGGACCGTTAATCAAGCCTGATCAAGATATGTGAGTATATTTGAAAATGGTTGGAAATCAACACCTGGGAATTACTATTAAGCCGTTGTCTTGGGATATATTTCAGTCAATTATTAAAAATATATATTCTTTCTTTTCAGGAAGATAGGAAAAAATTTTTTAAGTTTTTATCTCATCAATTCTTTTTTAACGGCCGCCCCGATTTTTTTCAGGGTATAAGGCTTTTTGACATACTGTCCTGCCCCCAGTCGTTGAGCCTTCTTCAGACGTTCTGTTTCGGAAAAACCGCTTGTGATAATAGCCTTCTGATTTGGATGTAACTTGAGGATTTTACGATAGGTATCTAGCCCGTCAATACCGGAGTTCATGATCATATCCAGTACAAGAAGATCTACATAATTACTTTTTATATATTCAACCGCTTTTTCCCCGCTCTCGACCGCTTCCACTGAGTAGCCCAGGCTGGAAAGCATATTAGAGGCTATTTCTCTCTGATCATCCACATCGTCGACTACTAAGATATTTTCTCCTTGCCCTTTCAGATTTTCTAACAAAAGATCAGGCGGTATTTTTTCAAATTTTCTGTTGGTTACAGGAAAGTAGAGGATGAATGTGGTCCCTTTTCTTTCCCTGCTTTTAACATCGATATAACCTTTGTGGTCTTTAACCGTACCCCACACAACGGACATGCCCAGCCCTGTTCCACTCCTCCCCATTTTCTTTTTTGTGTAGAAAGGCTCAAAGATCCTGCTGATGTCATCTTGTGAGATACCCGACCCTGTGTCCCTTACGACAAGTATCACATAATCGCCTTCATTCACCTGGTCATAGCCGGTTACCGGTCTATCGACATACCTGTTTTCCGTAGAAATATATATTTTACCACCATCATTTATAGCCTCCGTAGCATTGGACACCAGATTCATGATGGTCTTGGAAATATGTACAGGAGATCCTGATAAGTTAAGCAAATCCGAATCCAGGTTTACTATCACTTCCACATCGGGATGAAGCGAGATCAGGCGATCATATTCCGGACTTCTGATATAAGCGGAAACAATATCATTAAGATTCACTACCTCGCTGTGAGTAACGCCCCTGCGTGCCAGTGTCAGTAAATCCTGGACTATGGCGGCCGCCTTTTCTCCCGCCCTCTGTATGGTCATAATGGGCTTTCTTAAAGTACTATCAGCAGGTAACTGCGTAAGCAGCAGATCTGGATAGCTTACGATTCCGGAAAGCACATTATTGAGATCATGGGCTACCCCGCCGGCAAGAGTCCCTATGGCCTCCATTTTTTCCGCCCTCTGGAGACGCGCTTCAAGTTCGAACCTTTCTTTTTCAACCTGCTTTCTCTCTGACAGATCTATCATAATGCCTCTCAGGCCTGAGGGTTTTCCCTGTCGCAGAATCAGATTTGAATGTATCAAGATCGGGAATGTGCTCCCATCTTTTCTCAGCGCTGTGTATTCTACACCGCCCAAGATCCTTCCGCTTAAAATTGCCGCGAGATTCTTCTCTGCCCTTTCCCGATCATCAGGTACCAGCATTTCGAGGGCATTTAAGCCTTCTTTGAAGTCCTTATCATTATAACCGAACTCCTTGAAGGCATTGAGGTTTGCGAATTTCAGCTCGCCTTCTTCGTCGGTCTCAAATACGACTTGAGGTAAAGAATCAGCCAATTCTTTATACTTCATTTCGCTTTCTCGCAGGGCCTGCTTGGTCCTTTTGAGTTCGGTTATCGGTGTAACGCTGGAACGGACACCTACAATCTGGCCTTCTTTCCAGATAGGCGCGCAATAAGCCAGTACATCAATACTACTTCCATCTTTACACTTTACTTTGTATTCACCTGGTTCCTGGGCCTCGTCTTTTAGAAGCCAGAGAAAATGTCCTTTATATTTTTCCTCCTGAGCGGGGAATATCTGGTCTGCGTATAGACCCTTTTCCAGATCAGTTTGAGAAAAGCCTAATACTTCTAACCCATATGTATTGACATAGGTAAACCGCCCATTGGCGTCATGCTCGCAGACAATGGTAGGCAGCAGTTCCACTGTCTCCCTGAATCTTTCTTCGCTTGCACAAATAGCCGCCTCATATTCAAGTTGCCTTTGGCGATCAAGTCCCATAGTGGCCACGATCTCCGCATAAGTAGTGAGGAAATCAAGGATGATGGAAAGTCTCTGTTGATCGATAATAGGTACCTCGCTTAAAGCTTCCAAATATGACTTTTTCTCGAAGCCATATTTAGCTGCCTGAGCCCGGAAAAAGTCCAAATCAGGCGGTTCAAGCAGAAACTGTCCCGCAAAGGCATTAGCTATGTGGGTTTTTTCTATAATTATAGGCGATGCGGCATCAGTCAGTCCGTTTAGACAACGATACATGGAGAACCTTTGATTTTTCTGCAAGGCGTTGGCCATTCGTGTGTCACTATTGATGCATCTCATACGAGTTCTCTGATTAACTCGATGGAAATCCGTGCAGATTCTTTGCCATCTGGACCCTACAATTATTTCGCCCTCAAGATCGATTATCGCAGCTGCGATTCCCACCGCGTTACAGAAACTGTCGAGGAGCCTTTGGCTCTTGTCCACATCAATAAGTTCTTTTAGCTCATACCGCTCTTTTTTTGCTCCCATCTGGTCAAATCCACCTTTAAGTGTCTTCAAGGTTATGCAGAAGCAATTGAGTTGCATCAAGCCCGGGTTAATTTGTCCCTATGTGTATTGCACAGATTTTAACGACAGGTCTATGAATTCAACAGGAGTAGACCGGGCCCTTGAAAAGTCACTATATAGAAACTTAATCGACAAATTACACAATCAGATAAACATAAAAAGGGTAAGTTTTTTGCTGGATATTCTATGCCGGCTATTCATTTTAGGTCATCACGTGGCCATAAAGCTACCAACAAGAAGAGCGATTTGAATCAGGAATTTTGTTTTCTGACAAAAGAAAGATTGATACATGCTCATATCTAGCTGCCTTGGTACAGACTTTGCTCTTTAAGGCATTAAGAGTAACTATTCTGTAGGAGGCAGTAACCATGAACATCAATAATAAACAGCCCGGTGCCGATTTCGGTGACTTTTCAATAAAATCCAGATCAGGCAAGGTTTTCGGCAAGCATCGCAATGCCAAAAAAAATTTACATAAAGTTTTGTTAAAGACTAAAAATATTTTTTCTTTTATCGTTGCATATATGATATTTCTGCCAGGGCTCTCACTCGGAGGAGGAACGGCTGTTATATCATGGGACTCCAATACAGAGCCTGATATTTCAGAATATAAGGTATTTTATGGTACAAGCAGTGGCAATTACTCAGATTGCATTACGGTAAATTCTACTGAGACCTCATGTCAAATCATTGACTTGCTGGAGGGAAACACCTACTATTTTGCCGTGAAGGCAATAGACATGTCAGGGCAGGAGAGCGAATTCTCTTCTGAGGTCTATAAATATATTCCGGTCCCAAATGTCTCTCCAGTGGCTAATATACAGGTAAATGCATATCACGGCATAGCACCGTTTGAAGTAATTCTGGATGCAGGCCTATCTTCAGATGCGGATGGTGAAATAGTTCTGTATTCATGGCAATTCGGCGATGGCTCCTCCGGGAACGGTGTTACTACTTCACATATCTATGATACACCGGGCACATACACAGCCAGTCTGACTGTTACTGACAATACAGGGGGCTCGGATACAGAGACATTACAGATCGAAGTCATTTGCAACCAGCCTCCTGAAGCGTATATGGTACTCAGCAGGGTCAGCGGTTACGCACCATTATCTATAGATTTTGATGCAAGCGGTTCAACTGATAGCGACGGGAGTATTGTAGAATATAATTGGGACTTTGGTGACGAAGCAGCCGGCAGTGGATCGACTGTTTCTCACACTTATAGTAATACAGGTTTCTATACGATCACCTTATCGGTAACCGATGATAAAGGTGTTGCGGATACCGTTACAGCGACAATAGAGGTACGGCAGGGGTACCAATATACCTGGCATTTCGGTAATGGTCCGGATGCTGATTTTTCGGGAACTGTAGAAGATACCTATATCAATCTTAATGATCAGAACTATTCAGATAATGAAATCCTGAGGCTGTATACCTGGCCTACGGACGAGGCAGCGAATGTAATCATCATGAAATGGGATATTTCTGCCATTCCGGGTGATGCAGAGATAAGAGAGGCCATGGTACAGCTCTTCATGTCCGATATGGAATCGGATGGTGGCGACGACCCGTATGACGTATCGGCACATCGTATAATCAACCACGACCCCGTAATTTCTCTCTGTAACGGTTTGACATACGACGGTGTCAGCGGGTGGACCACTGGTGAGGACAATATTACCCTTGCACAATCTGACATAGCTTTCGAAGAAAGCATCGTTTCAGTGGATAAAATCTATGATTATAGGTCATGGAATATAACTAATATGGTACAGTATTGGATATCAACGCCTACAGAAAATTACGGATTACTCATCAATGCAGACAAAACTGCAGGTGCAGACAGTAACCGTTACTTTACCTCCAGCGAAGACGAAGATGGCACTAAACGCCCGAAACTCATTGTAACTTTTGTGACGGGTGAGCCGATCAACCTTCCGCCAATGGCTAAGATGATTGCAGAACCAATCAGCGGTCAGGCCCCACTCCTTGTGAGTTTCGACGCCAGCACCTCGCAGGATCCAGAAGGCTCGATCGCAAGTTGTCAATGGGACTTCGGCGACGGTACCGGCGGTGAGGGCGCACAAATTTCCCATACTTATCAGGACCCGGGTATCTATAACGCAAAACTCACTGTTACAGACGATCAGGGAGCTACTGATTCAATCCTCATGGAAATCAGTGTGACATCAAACAGTGCGCCTGTAGCCGTTATAGATGGCTGGCCTTTAAGCGGCTATGTACCTTTGATAGTAAGCCTGAACGCGAGTGGTTCTAGCGATAGTGATGGGTCCATAGTAAATTATAACTGGGACTTTGGTGATAATTCCAGCCAGACCGGAATTGAAGCAGAACATATCTATAACGCTTCCGGTAACCATGTGGTCACTCTGACTGTAACGGATGATAACGGGGCAACAGGGACCGCCACGGTGACAGTGCAAGTGGCTGCCAACAGCCCACCGGAAATTCTGGATTTTTCTGCAAGTCCGACAGAATTTGACAATCCTCCCGGCAAAGTGACCTTCTCTTGTTCAGCCGTGGATATGGACAATGACAGCCTTTCATACAGCCTGGACTTCGGCGACGGCAAGCTCACTGACAGCCTTCCCGTGTCTCATAACTATACCGCGGCAGGCACCTATGAGGCGGTACTTAAGGTTGCTGACGACCATGATAACGAAGTGAGTCAGGCGGTAACCATAGTAGTAAATAATTCGAAACCAAACGCCCCGAGCAATGTAAAAGTGGTACTCAAGGACTGACAGAGTAGATAAAATCAGGATGACTGAAGGTCCGGCCCTGTAATCAGAGGCCGGACCTTTTTTCTTGTTTCGCTGTGAAACCTCAATACTTCGACCATCCGTGTAATCCGTGTCTAAAATGGTTAACTAAAACGTGCAAGCTTACCCACTAATTTTGGAATGCCATAAGCCACGCCATGATTGGCACAAGACATGTGATCAATCCTATAAAACGGTCCGATCTAAGAGAAGGAAGGTTGGTAATCTTTAATAGTTGACCTGCGATCAATCCCAGTATAAGACCTGACATGAAACCGAAAAAATGTGCCCCGATATCCGTATGCTCACCATAGGTGCCCAAAAAACCGAGGAGTGCAATGCCGGCTCCTACTGGTACAGCGCGGTCTTTAAAAGAAAGGCGTTGTGCAGTGAGTGTCTGAAGCGCTATTATTATACCCAATGCCCCGAAAATAGCGGTAGAAGATCCGATAGAACTGTGGGCCTCCCCATGCGCCAGGGCATTAATCAAATTTCCAAGTATACCTGATGAGAGGGTTATCCACCATCCAAGGCCGGTGCCCAAAAGGCTGCAAAGCCAGACCATTAATAGCCCTCCCATCATCATGTTTCCAAGCAGATGTGGAGGATCGGAATGCAGTGTCAGGGCAGTCACCAGGCGCCACCATTGTCCGTCATGAAGAATGCTGTCCACATCTCCGCTGCCGATTCGAATCAATTGCTCTCTCCAGTTCTCTGAAAAGGAAAAACTGAATATCGCGGTTAATATGAGCACGGTCCAAAGCGTAGATTGCGCATTAGCATACCATGAAGCAACTTCAGTTTTCAGAGGCCATGCCTCATTCTCATTATCATATTTTTCAAGTTCGTCAGCCGCAAGGGTTTCATGTTCTGGAGCGACTGTTATCCTGTAACCATATGCCGAGTGCATTATCTTATGGGGTATATTACGGGCAGTCAGCACCAGCGACCAGATTTCCGCCTGCTCCTTTGGCACAGGTCTGTTAAGATATCTTTTTACCAAGGCTGAATGGCCGGAAAGGACCTGAGGTTCAGCCGCTTTTTCATCAAGTGTATTCATAAATAAAGGGGGAAATAGACATCCTTCACGACAGGTCAAAAGTAGTTTATACTTTGTTAATTACGTATTTTGACAGTGAAATTTGAAAACAGGAAATTGACTATACTCCAAGTCTAAATTGTGGACAATAAAGTGAACATAGATTGCCGGGGAGCCGAGCAGACATCGGGTGGCCTTTCGTGTCGAATCAGGCGGGCAGCTGGCTCACTGATGGACTGGATTTGGTCAACTCCCGAACCTGATGAGCAAAAATGGCTGAATTTAATAAGGATAATCACAAGGATTCATTTTATACTGTTTCAGGAATTTCAGCGTGACTTCATAACCCTCAGGGCGAGTGCCCTGACCTACACGGTGGTCCTGTCCCTGGTCCCCATGCTGGCTTTGGGTACCGCAGTCTTAAAGGGTTTGGGCGCCGGAGACCAGATGCGTGAGGTTGCTTATAAATTTATTGACCAGCTTGACCTTTCTGTAAACCCGGTGGAAGAAAGTGAGCAACAGATCACCCCTGCCGGCGGCCCTTTTCCCGATCGTCAGCCTGGCAGAGACACAGCGACAGCAGCAGAGCCATCCCCAAACAGTCTTATTAATCATCTTCGAAAGGCGGTAGATCAGGTCTTTGATTATGTGGACCTCACCAACTTCGCCACCTTGGGTGCCTTTGGAATCCTGGGGGTTGTGATTGCATCGATTTTTGTCCTGGGCAGCATCGAGCAGGCCATGAACGCCATCTGGCAGGCAGAGAGCAGCCGGCCAGTCGGCCGGAAGGTTATGGACTACCTGGCCCTTATGATACTGCTCCCGGTAAGCATAAATACAGTAATGGCCGCAATGGCGACTCTTCAGAGCCAGGTTTTGCTGGTCAGGCTTCAGGTAATACTGCCTGGAACCTGGATAGCCTCTTTCCTCCTGAACTTAATTCCCATAATATTATTGGTAGCCACTTTCACCATACTGTACAGGTTTCTCCCAAATACCAGAGTGAAATTTTTTCCTGCCTTTGTAGGTGGGGTATGCGGGGGGATGGGTTGGCTTCTGATACAGATCATTTATATAAAACTTCAGATAGGAGTGGCCCGCTACAACGCCATCTATGGCTCCTTTGCCACTCTGCCGCTCTTCCTGATTTGGATGCAAGTGTGCTGGGTAGTCTTTCTGTCTGGTGCGGAAATGGCCTTTGCAGTTCAAGTCTGGCGCAGTTATCTATGGAAGAACGCAATACTTAATCCGAGCGTCCGGCTGGCTCTTGCCTTTGACATTATGAAAACAACCCTGGCCGATTTTCATGAAAGAAGGGTTACGGACCGGACCAGCCTGGTAAGACGTCTCAACCAACCGAATTCTTATATAGTAAGCGTCCTGGAGAGTCTCTTTAGTACGGGCCTGCTGAGGAGAGTCGATGGCGAAAAGGATCGATTCGTACCCGCAGCGCCGGCTGAAGAAATTGATTCTTCCGAGATCGTTGATCTTATTTATGGCACAGAAGTGCCTTCTTCGCCAGGAGGCCAAATGGCGAAAAAGGGTCTTAAGGCAGCAAGATCGGCCCTGGCTGAAGAAAGAATGATACATTGAGAGACACGATCAGATCCATATTATTCGATATGGACGGGGTAATCCTTGACAGCATGCCCTATCACGTCAGGTCCTGGCAGGAGGCCCTCAACGAACGGGGGTTTTCAGTGTCTGCAGAGCTGCTTTACCTCCACGAAGGTGCAATTGATCTGAACACGGCCGCGGCGATCTTCCGGGGCAATAATCGTTTCATAGATGCCGATGTGTTCCGTGAGATACTTGAGCGTCAGATGGAGATATTCGCCACTCGTTATCAGTCATTGATCAAGCCGTTTCCAGCGGTGTTGCAGATACTGAAGCGGCTCAGAGAAGCCGGGTTGCAACTTGCCCTGGTCACAAGCTCTCACTCGGAAATTCTCAAAAAGGTCCTCCCGCCCGAGATAAAAAGCCATATGGATCATATAGTTACTGGAGATAAGGTCAGCAGGAGAAAACCATTTCCAGATCCGTTTTTGACCGCTCTTTCAGCCCTGGATCAGAGTTCGAATACCTGCCTTGTAGTGGAAAACGCGCCAGCCGGCATCATGTCGGCCAAGGCCGCTTTCCTTCATTGTGTCGCCCTTACCACCACCCTTCCTGAAGAATACCTGTCTGAGGCTGACGCAGTATTCAACTCGCATGCCGAACTGAGTGACTATCTTTTTAGACCGCAGCCGGGGCAGGGCAGATAAAAGGGGGATCTGAGATAAACGAGGCCAATATTTTTCAGCAATATCGATAATGTTATTCTATTCAGCTTGAAATCAAAAAAAAGGAAAGTCAGGTTTATGCTGACTTTCCCTTTTCAAAATTGTCTATTTTGTTGTTCAAACAGTCATATCTATTTACATGCGCAGATCATGTGCTATGCCGTGGCATGCACTGCACTTCGGATATTTCTGGTGTATTGCAGGATTATGCGGCGCATCGCCGTGACAATCCTGGCAGGCCATGAGTTCTTTGTGGACCGGATGACATTCTGCGCACGCCAATTCCGAATGTTTGGTCTGGTGGGTCTTAAGGTCTGCATATGGCGTTTCATGGCATCCAGCGCATATCAGATTATTTTCTACTTCCCCTGAATAAGTGATCTGCAATGGCTCATGAACCGGATGGCAGACGATGCATTGCGGGGTATTCATGGTTACCATTGGACTGTGATTTCCATGACATTCTGAACATTCAGGTATCCTGCCATGAACTTCAGAGTGACATGAAGAGCAGCTTTCGTCCGTATGTGCGCTGGGATGCCTGATCAGGGTCTGTGCCACTTCAGTATGGCATACCCTGCATTGCGGTTCCATATTGGATGGATCCGGAATTGCCGCAACTGGTCTGTGGGGGTCCGCATGACAATCTGCACATTTCTGAACCGCTGCGTCTTCACCATGGGGATTCTCATGACAGGCAGCGCATTTAGGCATGATCTCAGCATAATTATTCTTCAATGGATTATAGGCATGATAAACCTCGTGGCAATCCGTACATGAAACACTGACATGCCTGCCACCCTCTTCTTTGATCCTTGTAAATTGATCCATATGGCATTGCGCACACTCTTGCGTGGTGAGGGGCACTACCGGAACATTATAAACGCTGCCCCCTTCAACGGTCTCTGTTGCTGCCGTCTCTTGCACCTGAGCAGGTTCTCCGGTCTGTAAAGCAGCAGGCTGTTGTTTCACACAGCCAAAGCTGATGGCTAAAATAAGCAGAGCTACTGTTCCGATCAGCATTCCAATCCCATTTTTTACCGTCATTTTCCTAGTCCTTTGTTTCGGGTTTTTCCTGTTAACTGAATTCCATAATTCTAAATATTTTATAATATGGTCTTAATTCCAGATTACTTGACAAGATTGTGCGCATCTAAATGACAATCCAGGCAATTGGGCATTTTTTCGTGAACTGAGGCCGAGTGTGGTTTGCCGTGGCATGTCTCACACTGAGGTATAAAACCATGGACTTCCTTATGACAGAATGCACAGGTAAAGGTCTTATGTGCCGTTTCGGTCTGGTTCATAAGATCGCCAACTCCCTCGTGGCATGGCGTACAGTAAGACCTTGGTGTTTCATCGGCATAATGGATTACCAGTGGCTTATGTACTGGGTGACATCCCAGACAATCCGTTGTTGTCTGACCCTGAGTGTGTGGTTCGTGACACAGGGAGCAGTCGGGAATTTCTCCGTGGGTTGTGTGACAGAAAGTACAGGCTACCTCTGTGTGTTTGCTTGGATAGTCCTGAAGTTCCTGGCCCTGTTCAGGGTGACAGGTCAGACAGGCTGCGGTGATGTTGTCATCGAGTTGTAATGCCAGGGGCTGGTGAGGATCGGAATGGCAGGAAAGACAGTTTTCTAATTCATAGTGTGGCTTACCTGCGTGACACATGGAACACTGAGGAATCGTTTCCGTCCCCAATGGCGGGTGCTCTATGTGGCAGTCCAAACAACCCACAGCCGTCTTGTGCAGGCCGCCGTTCTTCTCTATACTTGCGGATTCTGCCTTGTGACATTTTATGCAGTCGGAATTTTGAAGGCTTACGACATTCTGCGCCAAGGCAAAAGCGCTGAATGCAGTAACAATTGTTGCAGATAAAAAGAATGTATTTATAATTTTACTAAACGTTGCAGTTTTGTTTTTCATCCCTCAGCACACCTTCCTCAACCGGGACCTTTTTTGTTGACAGATCCCAAAAATTGAATTTTCATTCAGTTTTGCTGCAGATTATATCCCCTAATGGCAAAACGATGAATCAAACAGACCCTCACACTTTTCAGAAAACACTTCCACCGCACATTAAAATGGCATGTTCTAATTTGATAGATATACCATTTATTTTCCCAAACATTCAAATAGCAAACCACCCCTCTATTTGTCAAGTAATAACTTCGACCACCACTTAATATTTGCAGCTTAATAATTGCATCGAGCGTCAACGCATAAAAAATCCCCGGGAAAAACGACCGGGGATTTTACAGGAATATAGCTAGTATGTGTTGATTATGTCTATCCGGTTTTTTTGTTAAACCTCTTGCGGCCAAAGGCGATCATGCCGAAGAGACCAGAACCTACAAGCAATACCGTGGCAGGTTCGGGGACCGGGGCGCTCCCGTTACCCATAAGATTATCATTACCGCATTCCATGGTAAAGTGTACTGTAAAGTCCTGTAAATCAGCCCCGGCATCTATAAGATCACAGAGATCTATGGCCACCGCGTTGTGTGTTCCGCCCAGAAGACCGCCCACATCAGTATCCGCCAGGCCGGTGTAATATGTAAAACCGTAGCCGTCTATGTTGCCTGCAAGGTCCCCGCCAGAGTTATAGGCCACCGGATTTGATTCGTCATTCTGTCCATAATAAACCGATACAGTTGATGATTCGTTCAAACTATAAATATGATAACGGTTAGTTGCAAAATTAAGCCTCAGTGCATATTCGTATCCAAAATTGTTGTTTAAAATGCCGTATCCACTTCCACTGCCCTGATTTGCGGTTCCATATTCCGCATCTCCGTTCGTATCAATAAATATATCCCCTGATTCGAACAATAAACCATTTCCCCATACACCATTTAAAAAATCGTAACCGCCCACCATGGTCAGTATTGTACCATCAAGGAAAAAACCTTCCAGGTCCCACATTTGCCCTGTAACACAGTTGGGTGCAACCTCCTGGTCTTCCTGAGCACCATACCATCCGGTGCCAGAACCGACTCCGTCATACATGGTTATGTTAGTTCCCAGAGAGAGTGCAGAGACAATTCCTGTGGTGCCCAAAACCATTAAAATAGAAAATAAAAAGATTTCTAAAGACCTTTTCTTACTTTTCATTTTTATCCCCTTTCTTTTGGAATTCTAATTCCAAAATTCTATTGCATATATTCAGCAATAATAATGCCATATTTTCAAGTAATTGATTTGCTTAATATTTTATAAAACTGTGATTGGCATAGATTTGAGTGGTGTAAAAAATTCCGACATTATTTCGTGACCGGAATTCCGATACTTTTACACCGCTAAATTATATAATATATTGTAATCATAAATAAAAAATGAAATTTTCCAAAACGGCTCTGAATTTTTATGAAAAATTTTACTAAAAATGGTGTCGAAATTCTTTACAGTTTTTAGAGGCATTTGGGGTTCTAAATCAGGATAAACTGTTCACTTCATACCTGACTGGTGAAGTTTGAATTCGGCCGTACATGAGGGTTTTGAGGTGCGGCGACCATCAAATCCCAGCGGTAATTTACGGGGAACCTGGGTTTCAGGTACTGTTAAAATTCCCGACACCTTTTGATAGCGGCAGACTCAACTTAAATCGGGCCCCGCCCTCAGGCACGTTTTCTGCCACTATGTATCCATTGAGGCCTGCCATGAGCTGCCTTACCTGCCAGAGGCCTATACCGCTGCCTTTGGGCTTGCTGGTCTTGAAGGGTTCGAACAGGGCATGGGGCAACAACTCCTGCGGAATTCCAGGACCGTTGTCAATAATCTCAATTATCGCCTGCTTGCGACCATATTCCCTGTTTGTCTTTATCTGCACCTCCGTTCCATCACCGCCTGCCTCCAGGACGTTAAGCAGCAGATTTTCCAAAATACTGGATAATAATCCAGAATCAGTGTGTGCATGTATTTCGCCCTGACATTCAAGACTGATTTTCAAGGCACCCATCTTCTTTCCCAAATGCCGGCAGCGGTCTTTAAGAAAATTACAGAGTTCCAATTCCTCCCATGCAGGCGCGCTTTCCCCCTTGAGCGCCCTTAAACGGTCTTGCACCTTGGCCATACGTTTCAGTGCATCATCAATGGCCTTCAGCATATCCTGCTGAAATTCGGGTTCATGGATATAATCCGGGGCATTATCCCTTACCAGAGAGAGCATGGTAGCCGCATTCTTGACATCGTGGAGGACAAAGGCCGAAAGCCGGTCCCATGCATCTTTTTCACGAGTATGGGCAAGTTGCTCTGCCATGCGCACAGCCAGAAGAGCGGAAGCCGCCTGGGTTCCCAGGGCTGTCAAAAGGTCAAAATCATCCTGGCCGTATCGTCCTCCAGTGAATTCAGGCCCGATGCCTATTAACCCGACGAGCTGGTCACCGATGAAAAGCGGTGTCACTAATACCAGATTTAACTTTTCCAGGAAGCCCTTCTTTTTAGCCAATGTCTCTTTCCATGCATTATCAGGTTCATCTTCCCCAAGATGAAAATAAGTATGGGTCTCCAGGAATCGGATCAGTGGATCTTCCAGAGAAAGGGTATATTCATCGGCTTTACCATTTTGATTCCCATCGAGGGAAATTGTTCTATAGCCACGTTCCCTGTCCCCCAGCCATATAATCAGTTTGGTCGTATAGAGACTGTCTGCCAGGACCCGGTGGAGGGCCTTTACCACCTCTGTTTCGGTTAATGCTCCCTGAAGCCGACGAGAAAGGGCCAGCCATTCGTCCCGATATTCATATTTGTTGACATAAAAATGTGTACTGATAAAAAAATGCACCCGTCTTCGCAGCTTTCCGGAACAGGCAAAGATGCCGAGCGCAACCAACCCCAGGGCCAGAAACAGCCAGCGCAGGACAAAGGGGAGTTCAAGCCCGAAGGTTCGCATTACCAGAGAGACAATTCCAAGGACCAAAAGATAAACAGCAAATACTAATGGGGTGACAAAGGAATAGACAACCTTTCTGGATACGAACATCTTGCGGTTCAACAGCCGATGGCGGGCTATTGCGTAAGACATTAGAGACCAGGAAAGGATTAGAAGCGCAGCGAGCAGAAATAAATGGTCGGGAATAAGACGAAAGTATGTAAGCCGGTAGGATGTCGCCCAGCACAGTGTTGCGCAGACCAGAAAGCTTCCGACTATCAGGAATTTATACTCCCATCGATATGCAGGCGTCAGTGCACGCCAGAATTCCTCCAGGCGCCAGGCCGCAAACAGCATGGCTGTCAGGATAAAAATGGAATAAAAATATAGAGGATCATAGAGGTCAAAGACCAGAATGCCATCTACTACTAGGAAGAAGGAATTATAGACCAGACAATAATAGGACAATCCAGTTATCAGCGTCCCCACAGAAATCTCAATATAAAAAGAGAGTCGGGAACCTGCGTTTGCAACAACGGTTGCTTTACGCAACCGATAGGCCAAATTAAACCATATAAGGGTAAATACAATTTCTGAAAAAAGGACCGCTGAAATCACATGCGGTTCCAGATTATAGGCCAAATAGATATATTCTACGGCCAGCAGAGGCAGGCTCAGCAGGGATTGCACCAGAGACATGGAAAACAGGCGCTCTCCGGTTTTAAGCCGAATGGCAAAGAGGCAGGAGAGTAAGAGTAACAGATTCAGGGCATAAAAGAGATGGATCATCATGGAAGCCGTCTGAAATGCCGAAAGTTGTCTAAAATGCCCAGGATTGAGATAAGTTTGGCATTATTCACGGCTATTCATGATGAGGATCTTATAAAAAGTCGATACGTACTTTGGTTGACGTACAATCTTGAAACAGCCGATTCTCTGAAGGCATAAATCCCATCCTACACAGTTACCTGCCTATGTCGCAGAGCTGCAAAATTATGTCTGACCAGGGTAGATTATTTGATGTCTTACGGCACAACGAAATAGGTCATCCAGAAATAATAATCGTCCAGATTCAGATCGCCTGCGGCTGTCACCAGGAGGTAGAGTTCATATGCCCCAGGAGGCCATGTTGAAACCGGGATATCCCCATACAGCGATTCATCTATGTCTCCCCATCCTGAACTTATCCAGGGTACAAGTCCGAATGACAGCAACTGAAAGCCCAGATCCGGCTTAACTATAAACACATCAGGATTTATTACCGGTGCATATATACCCAGGTATACGTCAACAGCCCCTGAAAAAGGGGGTAACCCAACCTGCAGGCTCAATATTCCACCTAAAACATCGCCCACTGCGAACGGCTTGCAAAGGCCTGCTTCCGGATTTTTTACAGGGGCTTCCACGGGGAAATATGGATATATATTCGATCCTGACGGCAAAGGCAGTGCAAACACAGGAATACCAAGGGCGCCGAAATCAGCTGTTACCGACTTGTCGGAATCCATTGTCAGTACACATATTCCGGAGCCTGAACAGTCTCCTGACCATTCGATGAACTGGGAAGTATAATTAGTACCGTCAATGGGCGTGGCCGAAAGAGCAACAGATTCGCCGGTGGCAAAATCATTACTGCACGTCACAGTCAATGTAATATTACTGCTTGTACAGTCTATCCCTGCGGGAGTACTTAAGACATTGCCTGAACCGTTGATTGTAATGTCAAGTGTGTACTGTGCTTCTACCCATGGTGCATCAAAATAAAGGCCGTTTCTCCCTAAATAGGAGAAAACCACTCCCCCTCCAGTGGCTGATGCCCCGGGGGAATAAATTATTCTGGGGGCAACGTCTTCCGGCCAGGGTTGAACATCCTGATCGTTTACTACTTGAGTGCCTCTCCAACTGGATGGATCACCGGTGGATGTATACGTCCATACAGCGTCAGTTCCCAGTAACGGATCATCTTTAATATAGACCATGTCTACCCACTGGTTCGGATAACCCCTATAGAACTTGATGTCCGCAATATATTCATCAATGCCGTCAACTGCAGAGACAGTATATTCCGCTGGGTCCCAGGTCTGCCCGGCATCGGGACTGTATCTGAAATAGATGTCTATCTCATGCCCTCCACGGTCACGGTTGTACAGCACCCAGACACCCGAATCATCAACATTGGCTGCAGCAACACGGGGATCATAGTCTTTGAAGACATTGTTGGTCAGACGTGTTTTGATATCCCACATGCCGCCACTGGCAGGCAACCTGAAGAAAGTTATCTCTGCAGGCGAGGCATACTCTAAACCGGCATAGGTCCAGAACAGGTGATCCGAAGAGCCCGGACCATAAGCCAGGCTTTGTCTCTTTTCACCACCGGACCAGGACCAGTTTACCATTGGATTCCATGTCTGCCCGTTGTCATCCGAATATCTTACATATTGATTATCGCCATTCGATGTACCATCCATCCAGGTCACGAAAATCCTGCCGTCATTTATGTTCTGCGTTATATCAAAACTGCCCTCAAGAACAGGCCCTATATCTACTACTGTATGATAGGGATCATAAACATCCAGAGGGACTCTCATCGAGATGAGGTTTTCATTGCTGTTTACAAAGAACACATCAAGGCCCTCAGGCGAATCATCATAAAGAAGCCTGATTCTCTCAAGGTCAGTACGCGGAGCAACACCTTCCGGTCTATTTGTTCCAAAGGTCGTCAACTGACTCCAGGTCTTACCGTGATTGCTTGACCGGTATACAAGGATAAGATGTTCTCCCTCTTGCTGAAAGGCTACATACATGTCGCCTGTCTTCACATTACTGAAGTTTCCCACTTTTTTGAGGAGGTAAATCCGAAATCAATTTATGATGCCCGAATGGTCACCAAAAAATCCAATGATTTC
>CAZPDU010000028.1:0-3121 GCA_964585405.1 uncultured Thermodesulfobacteriaceae bacterium
TATCCTTATCAGAAGTAATGCAACAGGGTGAAAAGTTCTGTTTCCATGCGTTGTTTTTATCGTTCTCGCTGGAACTCCAATAGTAGGTACTGGCAAAACTGCCAACCGCAAAAATAATGGCGTTTATCATTAGTGTCCGATTTAATTAATATATCGTTCTTTGAAATCTTTGGTATATCTAACTTGTAGAGCTTTTTAGGTGCGTGACGAATTGAATTGAATTTGGGATTTTAGCTTTGTGAAAAGCTAAAAATCATGAATCAAGGTAAATATATCTTCGCACAGCTTACAGATTTTTTACCACAACGTGTATTTGATCGTTTAGTGAGCAAATACGATGGTAATAAGCATGTTAGGCACTTCACTTGTTGGAATCAACTGCTCAGTATGGTCTTTGGCCAACTAACTGGCAGAGATAGTCTGAGGGATCTGATGGTTAGTATTGAACCTCACAAACCCAAGTATTATCACCTTGGATTTGGTAAGGGTACTTCAAGATCTGATTTTGCTAATGCCAACGAGAAACGAGATTGCAGAATTTTTGAAGAGTATGCTTTTTATCTGATCGATCAGGCAAGAAAGTCTTCCATCGTAGATCAGGATTTTCAACTGAACATAGATGGAAATATATATGCATTCGATTCTACAACCATTGATCTATGCTTAAATGTATTCTGGTGGGCCAAATTCCGTTCGACAAAATGTGGCATTAAACTTCATACACTGTATGATGTTAAAACATCCATCCCAACCTTTATCCATGTATCTACGGCTTCAGTACATGATATAAATGCATTGGATATATTACATTATGAACCAAGCAGTTATTACATACTTGATCGAGGATACGTCGATTATGAACGGCTTTTTAGAATACAGCAGAGTTCTGCCTTCTTTGTTGTCAGAGCAAAAGATAATCTTCAGTTCCGAAGAATATACTCCAATAAAGTCAACAAGGAAAATGGAGTATTACTCGACCAGATCGGCAAATTAACTGGATTTTATGTCTCAAAAGACTATCCGAAAAAACTTCGCAGAATCAAATTTTACGACGAAGAGACGGATAATGTTCTTGAGTTTTTATCCAACAGCTTTGACATAACAGCAGAGGAAATTGCTCAGCTTTATAAATATCGCTGGAAGGTAGGCGTGTCCAGAGAAGGACACATAATTCAGTCGGTGAAAGTCCGACCGGGGATAATAAATCTAAGCCCCGTAGCTTGGGAGGCACTATTGCGGGAAACCAATATAGTGAAGCCCTCTGACAAAGTTTTCATTATGGAAAATGAGCAATACCGCAGGCTGCAACGCACAGTGAACGCAGAAGTAGCCTCGTTACACGCAATTCCGGTGGCCGAGACGGTCTATAACGCGCGAAGGCAGCAAGGACTGACTGAAAAGGGTTTGATACGGCAGTTCTCACCGGCGGGGTATCAGCAGTGGCATGTGGTAAAGAATTATGTGGAAACTGGAGAAGCCCTCGATACCCGGCGAAGAAATATCGTCGAGGAGGCATATCCTATAACCTTGAAAGGGAAATGGATATGCAGGTATCAGGGTGGCGGATTGGGTCGTAGTACTGTTGATCGGTGTGCAGCAAAACGCACTGGGAGGGAAGGGCCCAGACTGATGAGTATTTCGTTGAATCAAAGAGAGGCGGAGGTGAGATGATAAAGGCACCTATACATCTGCAGGATCTGCGACGACGAATTTATCGTAAGGCGAAGTCTGATAAGACGCATCGCTTTTGGGGAATTTTTGTGCATATAGCAAAGATGGAAACACTGAGGGAGGCATATCGGAAAGCAAAGAGTAACGGAGGTTCACCGGGCATTGACGATTTGACCTTTGATAAGATTGAAGAGTCAGGGCTGGATGATTTTCTAATGGGTATCAGAAACGATCTTCTTTCGGGTAGTTACCAACCCCAAAAGAACCGAAAAGTCGAAATTCCAAAAGGCAAGGGTAAAGTGAGGACGCTTCAAATTCCCACGATCCGCGATCGGGTGGTTCAGGGATCATTGAAGTTGATTCTGGAAGCCATATTTGAGGCTGACTTTAGCCCGAATTCTTATGGATTCCGACCGAAACGATCTCCGCACCGAGCTTTGGCTGAAGTCAGGCGCAGTGTGCTGCGAAGAATGACCAGAGTAATTGATGTAGATTTGACAAGCTTTTTCGATTCAATTCTGCATTCAGTGCTCATGGAGAAGATTGCAAGACGTGTTAATGACCCCAGGGTCATGCGACTTGTTAAACAGATAATTAAAACCGCTGGTAAGATCGGAGTTCCACAGGGTGGCCCTTTCAGTCCTTTGGCGGCTAATATTTATCTGACAGAGCTTGACTGGTACTTCGACGGCATACGAAGAAAGACAGCCGAAGGAGATTTTGAGGCAATCAATTATCACCGTTTTGCTGATGATATTGTGATCACCGTGAGTGGTCATAAAAGCAAGAGAGGATGGGATGAACTTGCCCTGAAAAGACTAAAGGAAAGGCTTATCCCTTTGGGAGTCACTATTAATGAGGAAAAGACGCAAATAGTTGATCTGCTCAAAGGTGAATCATTTGGTTTTCTTGGATTTGACCTTCGACGTATTATGAACCGAGAGGGAACAAAGTATTTTATTCTCATGACACCGAAGAAAAAGTCCGTTAAGGTGGTTAAGGCTAAGATCAGGGAGATAATTAACAATGGAGGGGCATCCCCGACAAAAGAAATTATCGCAAAGATCAATGAAGTAGTCGCCGGATGGGTAAACTTTTTCCGGGTTGGTAACTCCAGCCGGGCTTTCAGTGCGGTGAGAGATTACCTTGAGATGAAAGTACGTACTTTGTTGACCAGAAGAAAGCGGAGACAGAAACGCAGCGTAGGCTGGCGCAGATGGAGTAATGAATACCTCTATGATGTATTAAAACTTTTCTGGGATTGGAAACTCCATCCCTTACAAAACGCGGAGGCATACAGATGAAAGTCTGCACCATGATCTACGGGACACATAACCCTTACGAAGAATCTCATTGGGTGAGCCGCTTGAGGGAAAACCTCACGAGCGGTTCTGATGGGGAGGGACTGGAGACGGGCCGATTGGCACCGCGCCAGTCCTTTACCCGACAG
>CAZPDU010000029.1:0-4830 GCA_964585405.1 uncultured Thermodesulfobacteriaceae bacterium
GCATGCCTTTGCAGACGGGGTTAAATTTATCTCCAAAGAGATGGTAAAAGGGGTAATTGATGACAATCAATTATTACTCATACTTAGTGAAGGCGTTAAAGACGTAAATCAAGATGCAGGATCGCTGTCTGAACGCGGGCCGTCATTACCGGCCTCTATGGATTTGAACGTAAGGACCAGGACGGCAGGTATTTATGAACGCTTAGAACGGCTTGAAAAACGGATCAATGCAGTCGAATCCGCTGAAAAGGACGGGCTTGTGGGAATATTGCAGACCATGCTTTCAAAAGAACATGAAAAGATCCTGGATCTGGAACATCAGATAGTGATATTTGATCATAAGTACAAGGAACTTGAAAAAGAATTACAGGTCCTGAAGGGACAGACTGACAAGAAAGAATACAAGAAAAAAAAACGTAAAGTTCTGGGAGGTGCTTGGTGGAAAAAAATAGATCAGCAAAATTAGTTATCATGTTTATTGTGCTGATTTTTATTGGTTGGGGCTGCACTAGCAAAGAAGAAAAAGTGGCAAATTTTATTTCCAAAGGTAATGCCCTCATGGCCGAGGGGGATTCAACCCGGGCCATCCTGGAATACAAGAATGCCCTTCAAATTGCTCCTAAAAATGTCGACGTGATGTTTTCCCTGGGTAAGGCATACCTGTCGCGGAATGACTACAGAAAGGCACACGGGACATTTCGCACCATCCTGGAACTGAACCCCGATTATGATGAGGCCAGGGTGGAGGTGGCATCCATTTTGGCATCAGGGAAAAAGGGAAAAGAGGCACTCGAGGAGCTGAAGTTAATAAAAAATCCCGAGAACTTCAGCCCAAGGACTCAGATTATTAGAGCAAATGCACTTATCCATCAAGGAGAATATAATAAGGCCATAGATACTTTATCAGAAATTCCGGAGGCTGATAAAAATAAAAATGTTCAAGTCCTTTTAAGCCTCTGTTTCAAAGAAACCGGCCAGTATGAAAAGATGAGTGACGCGGTGAATAATTGGCGCCGTATCGATTCGAAGGACCCAGGTTCTTATGCCTTTATGGTTCAATATGCCGCTGAACAGGGCAACAAAGAGGCTGCGGCCCGCCAACTCGAAAAAATGCTTCAAATAAATCCTTCTGAAATCAGCCTGCAGATACTCCGTGCCCAGGCCCTGGAACACTTAGGTATGATAGAGGATGCCACAAAGGCGTTTGAAAAACTTCCGTCTGATCCCCGCTCATTGAAAGCCAAAGCGGATTTCTCGCGCAGGCAGGGCAGGAATGAAGAGGCGAAAAGGATTCTGGAAGAGCTCGTCAAGACGGATCCCCAAGATATCGAAGCGGCGGTGAGGCTGGCGGAGATGCTTGCAGCTACTGAAAGAATAGAAGAGGCATATAGAGAACTGGATAAAGTCCTGGCGCAGAAACTCAGCAAGGAAAATCGTGAACAGGTAATAGTGGCCAAGGCCTCCCTCAAGGCATCACAGGGCAAGCTGAAAGAGGCCCAGAGCCTGTGTGAAGGGGTATTGCAGGACAACCAGGGAATGATGACCGCACACCTTCTGCTGGGCCAAATACTGTTGTCCCAGTCAGAGTTTGATAAGGCGGAAATCCATCTCAATCAGTTTGCAGCAGCCCGTCCGAATGATGCAAAGGCTCAAATACTTCTTGCCCGTTGTCAGTTGTTAAACCAGAAAGAATCTATTGCAAACAATACCTTGAAAAGCGCCCTTAAAAAATACCCGGCGAATCAGCAATTACGTCTTGAGCTGGTACGTTATCACCTGATCAAGAAAGAATATGACCAGGCGATAGCTCTACTTGATAAAGGTCTGGCCCTCAATGAGAAAGACATTCTCTTATTGAAGACCAGGGGCGAGATCAAGGCGTTTCAAAGAATATATGATCAGGCGGAGAAGGATTTTCAACGCATAGTTGACCTTCGGCCTGATATTGCCCTTGGATTTATGGAGATGGGTAAATTAGCACTTGCAGAAGACAAAAAAGAGGAGGCGCTTAAGTGGTTTCAAGGGGCATATGGAACCAAAAATGGATGGCAGGTGGCCATTCCTGCCCTGATGGAGGCCTATATCAGAAACGATGATATTGATTCGGCCCTTAAGCTCATTAGAAAAGAGGTACAAAAAAGACCTGAATCCCCCGCGGCATACTACTATCTGGGCAAGGCCCTTGCTTTAAAAAAGGACCTGGAAAAAGCAGCAGAGGCATTTTCCAGAGCTATCGAGCTTGCGCCCAAATGGCCCCAGGCTTACAGAGGGCTGGCGGAAGTCTACCTCAGACAGGGCAAGATCTTGGAAGCCCTGGCTGAAGTAGAAGAGCTATACAATAAATCACCGTCTCTGGCCGCAGGGATGAATCTTGCGGTTCTATATGAATATAATGGGCAATACGATGACGCTATAGAGATTTACGAAATGCTTCTGGAAAAATACAGCAACTTGCCGATTATTCTCAACAACCTTTCATATCTTTATGCAGAACATGCGGAAGACAGCAGGGACCTTAAAAAGGCAAGGTACATGGTCGCACAGGCCCTGGCCCAGAAACCCGATAATGCGGATTTTCTGGATACAGCCGGCTGGATTGAATATAAACTCGGGGAATTCAATTCTGCTTGGGGCTATCTGCAGGATGCCCTGAGCAAGTCACCGGAGACGGGCATTATTAACCTCCATGCCTCAATTGTTGCCCATGAGCTTGGCCAGAAGGTTAAGGCACTTGTCCATCTTGAAAAGGCAATTGCACAAAAACTGGATTCTCAAACCAGGGAAAAGGCAATGGGCTTGAAAGAAGAGTGGAAATAGGCCTAAGGGACAAGATCCTGGAACCTGTCGTTTTTTAAAAAATAGGGATAAAAATAGAGACCTTGAGTGAAATAAGAAATTATATTCTTCCCTATAAATGAAAAAAAGTACACTTAAAATATATTTTTGGAAAATAGTGCATTAAACAGGTAAAAAAGTGGCAAAATATAAAAGGAAAGTTTGGTATTCTTTTTGCTTATAAATAAAGATAATCATATACGAAAATATTTTAAATTTAAGGAAAGGGAGGTTTTTGGAAATCCGCTCGCAGTGTATAAAGCGGCAGGATGGAATTCAAAAATTTCTTTACTTAGATACGTAGTTGATATATAAACGCAATACAATATAGGTTGGGTCGCATTATTTAAGCTTTCTTTCTCCACTAGCTATGCATTGACAGGAGTATAATTCATGAATAGAAAAAAGATATTTGCTGTTTTAGGTATGTTCGCCATTTTGTTCGGTATAGCCCAGTCAGCAGGGGCCTCAATACCAAATCATTTTATGACTACAGACGGTGATTCCGATGTCCTTAACTGGAATATAAACGGCCAGGGGCTGACTGACGGCTGGTATTTCGGCATATATGATTTTGGCGGAAGTCCCGCGTCAGGTCTTAACCTGCTCTTTGGATCCGGTCCAATATTTCAAAGCGCTGAATTCTCCGTTACACAGCCCGGTGGTACTAACTGGCAAATAACAGTCTTGAGCGGAGGTTTTCCAGGAGGCACCTTGAATATTGGAGATTCGGAGGAATTCAGTTTCTATTTTTGGGATGGCTCCAGCTATATAACAGATTTAATCGATATCGCCCATGGAGGCGGCGATGCCTACAGTTTTGCCAGCGCAGGTGGTAATATCCAGGGTGATGACCTTAATGCTGTCCCACTCACAAGCTCAGCGATTTTACTGTTCTCAGGCTTCGCGGGCCTGATGGCATTTGGCAATCGCCGAAAAATCAGGAAATAAACAGAATAAATTTCCCCTCAATACAGGCGGTGGGCTTTATTGTTCACCGCCTTTTTTGATCTCGTTCGGTTTTCCGAGTCTTTCCTTTTCCAGTGTATCTTTACTATCATGTTTGATCACCCTGTCTGTATACAACGCCCAAGGTGGCAACACAATTACATTCTTAGTTGCAAATATATGAGATTAAAATCTGATATTTTTTAATTCAGTCGGGCTGCTTTGGCCGCAGACATCTGAAGGATACAAAACACCGAAAGTGGTTAAAGAGCTCAAAAGTATTAAAAGAGCCTCGGTAACCATCAGCAGACCGCCTGTTTTATTTTTAATATGGGAGTGATTTTGAAACTTGACACACTGGTCGAATCCTGACATACCTTTTGTTATTAAAGCAGTTTTTTATCTCTAAGCAGATGTCAAAAAAACGGTCTTTTCGGACGAAATATATATATAACGTATATATAAGGTGGAACGGCGTCTCAAGATGTCTTTGTACTGTGAGAGCAGAAGGCTGTTGTCCAGATACAGATAACTTCAACAGGTCGTTTCCGCACCATTAAGGCCGAATTTTATGGTTCTAGCGATTATTTCCGACATTCACGCCAACCTGGAGGCCTTTTCAGCGGTCCTCAAAGATCTGGAGAGACAGGGGGCGGAAAGGATCTTCTGCCTGGGTGACACCATAGGTTACGGCCCTAATCCCAACCAGTGTCTCGAGCTTTTACGACAGAAAAAGATATCCTCGGTTATGGGTAATCACGAGCTCGGTGTGATAAAAACCGAGACCCTAGAGATGTTCAATTTCAAGGCCGGTGAAACGCTTCTTAGAACAAAATCCATGCTTTCACCGGCGAATCTGGAATTTTGTCAAGGTCTTCCCAGATCCATGGCCTGGGAATCATACTGCTTTGTTCACGGCTATCCGCCTAATTCAGTCGATACATATCTCTTTACAGTCAAGGATCATATCCTGAAACACGACATCATCTCCATGAAGGAGGAAATCTGTTTTCTGGGCCATACACACCTGATGGAGGTCATCACCAT
>CAZPDU010000030.1:0-5012 GCA_964585405.1 uncultured Thermodesulfobacteriaceae bacterium
GCCTGATCCACCTCTTCCTTTGCCGTGTAGAGATATGGTAGGTTTCCTCCCTTTCTCTGTGCTGTCAGTTGCTTTGTAAATTTTTCCTTGGCATTGGCAATTATGGCGTTAGTGCAATCCAGATTCGGCTGGGTGCTGCGATAGTTTTTTTCAAGCTTTATTATTTGAGTTCCGGAAAACATATCAGGAAAATCCATAATATTTTTGAAATTTGCCCCTCTGAAGGAATAGATGGACTGAGCGTCATCTCCAACGACCATTACATTGTCATGGCCGCAAGCCATAAGATGCACTATCTCCGCCTGCGCGGCATTTGTATCCTGATATTCATCTACCATTATGTATCGAAACCTGGAACCCATGGATTCTCTGACCTCAGCATTTTCTTTTAATACATCTCTCCACTTTAGAAGCAGATCGTCGTAATCCATCAGTGCATGAGCTTTTTTATACCTGCGATATATCGGGATGAGTTTTTCCAACCCCGGCAGTTCCCCGATAAGATGTGGATAACCCTGCTCAATAACCTTTAACACAGATCCCCCACAGTTCTCAGTTTTACTCACAATTGAGGCCAAGGTGGACTTGCGGGGAAACTGTCTTCCAGGGCCTGTGAGATCCAGCTGACGGGCAAGAAGGTTTAGAAGGTCAAGCACATCCGCTCTGTCCAGTATTGTGAAGTTGCTGGGATAGCCGATAAGGTATCCATAACGCCTCAACATTTTATGGGCAAATCCGTGAAAAGTGCCCCCTGCTACCATCTGACATCGATATCCTACAATTTGGGAAGCCCTTGCCAGCATGGTTGCAGCAGCCTTTCTTGTAAAGGTCAAAAGCAGTATTTTGCCCGGCTCCACTCCCTGCTGAATAAGACGAGCGACCCTGTAAACCAGAGTACGGGTCTTTCCGCTGCCGGCACCAGCTATCACTAAAACCGGTCCGTCCATGATCTCTACAGCCGTTAACTGTTCCGGGTTGAGTTCCTTTTTAAAGTCAACGCATATCACTTTTGGGTCTGAAAAATCAGTTGACAATGTCATAGGATTAGAGACTGCTTGGCTCAGCAATCATGGGAAGATCTATGATTTTTTCAATGGGATGCTGCAGTGGAAGAACAAAGAAAAAATTATTTCCAAGCTTAGTTGCTTCGTAGCCAACAATACCGCCATGTACTTCCACTACCTTTTTCACAAAGTGTAATCCATGGCCAACACCCTGCTTGTTTTCAGATCCGCTCCCGCGAAAACCTTCATCAAATATGAGAGACGATTCTCCTGAAGGGATATGCGGTCCGGTGGTAAAGACGTTAAACTTGATTCCATTCTTTTCTGGACCAAAAAAATCTTTAATAATCTCCTGACCATAGGACATAAATTTAACTGGTTCTCCGTGTTCGTTAATTACCTCCTCACAGTATTTCTCTGCATTGGAAAATAGATTTGCATAGACCTGAGAAATAAGTCCTACATCCACTAACAAAGGGATATCTTCATCAGGCATCTCACCAAAATTATAGTCTATATGGATACCCTGACGTTCAAGCCGTTGTTTGTAACGTTCAAGTTGTTGGTCTAAAACCTCTTTTCTGAAGCGACACATCCTGCGCCGTAACACCAGATGTCCCTTCTCAAAATGATCTCGTCTTAGAAGACTCTCAAGGAAGAGGCTGGTATTCTGATAGTGTTTATCAACTTCCTCATACTCTTTTAGGATATCAATGCACAAAACGGACAGGCTACGCCTTATGTGCTCTATAAGGCCTATCTCAATAAACTCTTTCCTGTTTCCAGTTTCTATCTCATTCTCCAGATTTTTTTGAATATGTTCAAGCTCATGGATCTTTTTTCTGAGCTTATTTAAAAAGAGCTTATATTTCATGTTGGGCACCAGGACATTATGTTCGATGTCTGCCACAAGGGTATTGATAAACTTGATATGCCTCTCGCTCTCTACGGAAATAAGCTTGTAGTGCAGGTTATATCCTATTCTGTTTGCATACTTTTCAAAAAATAGTCTGTCAGTCTCTCCAAAACGGGATAAGGGGAAAACAGCGAACGAGCCTATAATTTCCTCTGCCTGCGACAAGGGCTTCCTGACAAAAAGCCTTCGGTTACCCCGTATGGGTGCCACAAACTTATCTCCCGTAACATATGCAGACTCGCTGACCCTGATATGCTCTGGAGTATCCATGCCGCAGACCTTTAGACCTTTAATGGAATCGCAGGCAATTTGAAGCTTTTTCGTATCCTGATCAACCAGATAGAGGCAGGAATCAAACCCCATGAACACCTTGGGGACAAGCACACAAACTCTGTAAAAATTTTCCAAGGTCTCAAATTCCTGGGCCAAATCGAAAAAGGCCCTAAGTGTCCTCCCCTGGACTTTGGTAAAACTGTATTTTTCATAATCCTCCCGTTTCTCGCATATTCTGGGCAGAATTGTGGCAAGTTCAGGGGGATCTATAGGGCAGTAAATTGTCATGAGAGAATTGCCTTATATTTTAGCAGAATAAAAAGAAAACACAAAATGCTTATATTCCTCAAGTCATTAGGCTTATAGTAGTAAAAACTGCGCCTGTGCAGTTGAAAAATTATTCAAAATCACAACGAAAACAGTAAATTGTTAAACCATGAAGCAAAAATTGGAGATTCGAACTGGAGAGTCAATCTACGAAGTATACTTCCACTCTTTTAACATTTTGTGTTCTTTGTGATAATTAATTCTTTTTGAAAACTGAATTTTAAACTAAAAACCCAAGGATTTAGGGCAGATATTATTTAAAGAGATCCTCTATAGCAGATACCAGGGAAGGTATTGTAAACTTATCAGGTTGAACTGTGACTTCAAGGCCAAAGGCTTCTGCCGTCCCGGCCGTAACAGGACCAATACAGGCCACCTTCGCCTGACCAATTATCTTATTACGGAGATCATCAGAAAGTAAATAAAAAAAGTTCTTGACAGTCAATGAACTGGTAAAGGTCAAGATGTCAATGTTTTCCTGTTCCAATATCTCCAGAATTTCCGGCTTAAGCTTTGGCGCCATGGTAACGTAGGTAGCAACTAAACTAACCTCCGCCCCAAGTTCTGAAAGCCGACCGGGGAGAATCTCTCTCGCCTTTTCCGCTCTCGGGATAAGTATGCGTTTTCCGGATACACCTATTTCACTAAAGGCCTGTATAAGGCCTTCTGCCCGAAAATCGTCGGGCATGACATCAACATTTAAATGCAGATCAGAAATTGCCTTACCGGTACCAGTACCCACTACGGCAATACGTATATTTCCCAAGGCCCTTACATCAAAACCCAGCCCAAAAAGACGTTCAAAGAAAAACCGTACTGCGTTGGTGCTGCTGAAGATCACCCAGTCAAAGCCGGAGAGTGAGTTAATCGCCTGATCCAGAGGCCTTAAGTCCTTTGGCCAATGAACTTCTATTGTAGGGCACTCCAGGCAATAAGCACCTCTCCTTTCCAGCAACCTTACAAGATCACTGGCCTGTTCTCTGGTCCTGGTAACAAGGACTCGTTTGCCTAATAAAGGTAGATTTTCAAACCAGTTTGCTTTGTCCCTCAAGGCCACCACCTCTCCCACCACGATAATTGACGGGGGCCCAAGTCCTGTCTCTTTTATCTTTTCCGCAATATTTTTTAAATTTCCTGTAACTGATGTCTGGAGCGGGGTAGTTCCCCATCGGGTCACTGCGACCGGAGTATCAGGACTGCGTCCGTATTTCATGAGTCGCTCCGCTATATCCGGCAGATTTTTCATTCCCATAAGAAATACAAGGGTCCCGACGCCTTTGGCTAAACCCTCCCAATTTATATCCGCCTCGTTACTGTCTAATTTACGATGGCCTGTTATAAAGGCTACAGAAGCCGTATGTGCCCGGTGTGTAAGTGGTATTCCAGCATACGCAGGAACCGCAATGGCCGAAGTTACACCGGGTACCACCTCAAAATATATCCCTGCCTTGGAAAGTATCTGAGCCTCTTCTCCTCCCCGGCCAAACATAAAGGGATCCCCTCCCTTCAGACGCGCCACACACTTTCCTTCCCGGGCCTTCTCCACTATGATCCTGTTTATATCTTCTTGAGTCACTGTGTGCGAACCCATACGCTTACCGACATATATTCGTTCTGCACTGGGAGACGCGAAGGGCAGAAGTCTCGGACTTGCAAGACGATCATAAACAACCACCTCTGCTTCAGCCAAAAGTTCCTTTCCACGAACCGTCAAAAGACCAGGATCACCCGGGCCTGCTCCTATTAAATAAACCTTTCCAGATGAAGAATCCGGCTTAATTTGCTCCATAAACTTCCCTCAATATTTCTTCGCCCCCGGCAGCCAGGATCTTCTCTCCAAGTGTCGTCCCAAGAATTTCGGGCTGATCAATTGTCCCCTGCTTTTTCATCCTTATAATATTTAATCCTGCCACGTCACCCACCATACCTTCAAGTTCAAGTGTTTGTCCCTTAATTTGGCCGAAAGCGCCGATAGGCACCTGACATCCGCCCTGAAGTCTGAAGAGAAAGGCCCTTTCAGCCCTAACACAGATCGACGTTTCTTTATGATGAATAGAGCCTAGAATTTGTTTTACCTCTGTATCCGTGCTCCTGACCTCTATACCCAGGGCCCCCTGACCTACAGCAGGAAGCATAATTTCAGGTTCCAGCAGTTGGACAATCCTTTCTTGCCGCCCTGCTCTTCTGAGCCCGGCAGCCGCTAAAATAATGGCATCGTACTGCCCTTCATCGAGTTTGCGAAGTCTTGTATCAATATTTCCTCTTAAAGAGATAACTTCGAAATCAGGCCTTTTATTCCTTAGTTGAGCCATCCTTCGAAGACTGCTCGTACCTATCCTGGCTCCCTTAGGCAATTCTTGCAACCTGAGACCGTCCCTTGAAATCAGGGCATCCCTGGGGTCATCCCTCCGAGGAAAAATATTGACTTGAAGCCCTTCCGGAAGTTCAGCAGGGACGTCCTTTAAACTATGAACGGCAATATCCGCTTTCCC
>CAZPDU010000031.1:0-3400 GCA_964585405.1 uncultured Thermodesulfobacteriaceae bacterium
GGCAAAAAGAAGAGCGCGAGGGTATCGATCAACCAAGAACCTGATCAACATGGCTTACCTGATTGCGGGCAAACTGGATTTCAGGCTACCCACTTGAAACAGCGAGGAGCCGTTCTCTGAAGTCGGGAAACGCATATTTCAACATATATAAAGGGCGTCCTATGCGGGTCCGCATATGATTCCTTAATATATAGCTCATCGATTTGAATCCTCGCAATAACAGTTGGCTGCTGATCTTTCAGATATTTGATGTTTTGTGTGATAGGAGGACAGAAATTTAGAGCTAGGCGGATTACATGGGTCCGCCCATTTACTGTTAGCTTCAAAGAGGTAATTTTGAGTCCTGAAGATATACAATTCTGGTCAATGATAGGAACTTGGGTTGCAGGTATAGGCACTGTATCTGCGGTAATTGTGTCTTTATATCTTGCAATATCAGAAAGGAAAGTATCTCTTTCTATTACGTCTGAAATTTTTGTTTTTGATGATGATAACGAACGGATAATTATTAAAATTGGTAATAAAGGTAGCAGGCCTGTAATAATTGAAAATAATGCGTGTATCGCATTTCAGGCTGGGTGGTGGAAAAATAAAAAAAATTTAGGGATTGGCTCTAATTACATTTTTCTTCCTAATAGTATTAGATTTCCATGTCGGCTTGATTTAGGAGATTGTCTGGATTTCGGTATAAATTTAGTGAATCAAAATGGCAATTGGCTTGAAAATTTCAAATCAACATTTTTAAAAAACAGGTCAATTTTGACTTTGAGAGTCATTGTGTACCCTAATGCGTCAAAACCGATAAAGGCAAAACCAGGAAAAACGATAATTCAACGATTAAAAAGCTAACAAGGCACATCAATTGACCTCATAATGTCATGAATTTTGGAAACCAAATTGCGCGCCATTATTCGGCAACTTTGCTTAGCGTTATGTTTCAATAAATGAGGCTGCAATACATACGAGGCTACCCCTTAAATAAACAGCAAATATCTATTTGTGTAAAGGTGTTAAAATGAAAAAATATTTACTTCTTCTTCTTTTCTTTCTCTTGCTTTTGACCAGTTGCGCTGTAACTCCCCCACCTGATTTGAGCTGGTATTCTGAACCAGCAGAAGGTACCTCAGGAATATATTTTTATCAATGGAAGACAGGAGTATTAGGATGTGCATGGGATGTCCCTTTTATCCTAGACGGAAAAGAATTAGGGAAAATCAATACTGGAGAGTATTTATATTTTGAAATTCCATCAGGAAAACATAAATATCGGTTTGGCGGTGGATTGATTCCCCAACATTTTGAACAGGAATTTGAAGCCGGACAAAATTATTTTTTTAGGGGGTTTATAAATATGGCACAAAGTACTGTTATTTTAATTCGTGACAAAAAAGCTATTGAAGAAGCAATAAAAAATATTGAAACGGGAAGATACGAGCTTGGCACCAAAGATTAAGGGAGTTTCAAAACATCTTTTGGGGAACAATTCCTGTATGATACCGATGATAAATCAGGAAGAAAAAAATTTAAGATTCTTGCTTGATAAACTTACAGACTTAGATGATGAAAGCTTGATTTATAAAGCTGAGATTCTTAGAGAGCTTGGTGACTTTGAAAAAGCAAAGGAATTGTTGAGGAAGTATTCGGATTCTGAGTTCAATGTGAAGAATCTTTTAATAAGATCTCTTGCAGACAAGAAAGACAGATTGGTACGAGAAATTTTCTACGATTATTAAAACAGATACCGAATCGTGCGAAGTAGTTTTTGTCCAACAAATCACGATTTCCAAGCCACTGAATGGCCCAACCTGTTTCCGGCAGGTCGGGCCGTCCTATTTGTTGTCTCGAATGCAAGTCCTGCATTACCTTGGGATTTATCAGACACATTTATCAGACACTTATAGGCCAATAATGCCAACAGCATGTGAACTGGCCTTAGGTAAGAATAAGTGGAAACTTTTGATTCAAGAACGGGTGGCGATTTTGAAAAAAATAATTGCTGGCGAAATTGGATAATAATATGCGTCAGGGCACCTGCGCCTCGCAGCGAACCCCACCCGTGGCGCGTCGAAATAGTGCCAATCGCTGTCGGCAAAGCGATTGTCCGAACTGGCCAACACAAAGTCACGAATTTCTTCCCGTAGCAGCTGTTCCATGGCGGCTATCCCTTCGGCTGCGAGATGAAAACCGTCATCATTATAGACACAGGGAGCGGCAACGGCCAAGGGTATGGCCGGCGCAAGGAAGTCCAAGCGTCGCAGACGAGCCCCTATTGCGAGGTCTGGCGACCCAGAAAAGACTTGAAAATTAAGCTATATTTTTGCATAGTACCAAACCTCAAAAATTGTTATAAACCGCTCGATTTCTAACCCGAATGGAGGGACAATGATGATCGGCACTCCACTGAAACAAGGCGCAACCAAAATTCTGATGCTCGGCAGTGGCGAACTGGGCAAAGAAGTGGTCATCGAGGCCCAACGCTTCGGCATTGAAGTGATTGCAGTTGATCGCTATGCCGATGCCCCTGCCATGCAAGTGGCCCATCGCAGCCATGTTATCGATATGCTTGATCGTGCGGCTTTATCCCGCGTGATCAACCAGGAAAAACCGGACTTCATCGTTCCCGAAATAGAAGCAATCAATACCGAATACCTGCTGGAACTGGAAAAAGAAGGCTTCAACGTCATCCCTACAGCTCGGGCCACCAACCTGACCATGAACCGGGAAGGCATCCGCCGTCTGGCAGCAGAGGAGCTGAAACTGCCCACCGCCAAATACCTGTTTGCCACCAATCTGGAAGAGTTCCGCAGCGGCGTGCGGGCAATCGGCCTGCCCTGCGTAGTCAAACCGATCATGAGCTCTTCCGGCAAGGGCCAGAGCACAGTGCGCAAAGAGAGTGACATCGATAAGGCCTGGGCCTATGCTCAAGCCGGAGCGCGAGGCACCGGTGACAAGGTGATTATTGAAGAATTTATCCCCTTTGATTACGAAATCACCTTGCTCACGGTACGCCACACCAGCGGCACCAGCTATTGCCCGCCCATCGGGCATGTGCAAGAAGGCGGCGACTACCAGGAATCCTGGCAGCCCATGGCCATGACTCCGGCAGCTCTGAAAAAGGCGCAGAGCCAAGCCAAGGCCGTAACCGACGCCCTGGGAGGCACCGGTATTTTCGGCGTCGAATTCTTCATCAAGGGTGACACGGTCTATTTCAGCGAAATTTCTCCGCGCCCCCACGACACCGGCATGGTGACCATGGTCACCCAAAACATGTCGGAATTCGAACTGCACGTACGGGCGATTCTAGGTCTGCCGGTACCGGAGATCGAACTCCTCTCGCCCGGAGCGTCCCACGTGGTACTTGCGGACGATCATTCCGACAATGTCGGCATCACCGGCGTGG
>CAZPDU010000032.1:0-18069 GCA_964585405.1 uncultured Thermodesulfobacteriaceae bacterium
TGAAAGGTTTTGTGATGTAGTCGTCAGCTCCAAGCTCCAGGCCTGTTACTATATCTGCTTCTTCTCCCTTTGCTGTTAACATCACAATAGGTATGTTTCTGGTGTCTGCATCATTTTTCAGACGTCTTGTTATTTCGAGACCATCCATATCTGGCAGCATAAGATCCAGTATGATGAGATCAGGGTATTCTGATCGCACAAGTTGTACGGCCTGTTTGCCTGATCCAGCGCAAAGAACCTGAAAACCTTCTCGCGATAGGTTGAATTTCAGTAGCTCCAGGATATCTTCTTCATCATCTATCGCGAAAACCTTTTCGTTTGACATAAACAAGACCTTTACTCGGGATAAAATTCAATCAACTTATTTTTCCCCAAGCCTCTTAACCAAATTTATTTTAACTAAAAATTCTATATCTTTTTAGGATGAATAAACGCTCCATCGGAGTTATGTAAATAATTCAAAATAAGGCTGCTCCACCATGTTTTTGTCTCTGCGCTATTTTGTATGCATAACGGCATATAAAACATATTATTTACTGAATATAGCATATAACTTTTATCTTCAACAAATAAAGAAGTTCATGCAAGGCCTCAGAAAATTCGCAGTTATTTATTTATCACTATACCTTTCTATAATTTCATGCAAATTTAATTTTTTCCTAATCAGAATCTAACAATCATATGAAATAGTTACACTCTGCAGAGTAATTCTATGACATGATTACACTGCACTAAGGCCTGGAACAAGATTCGGCTAAAAATGTTCCATATTTAGATCACCGGAATGGACCTAAAGTCCAAAGAGCTGTCATAATTTTTTTGGCTTCAGCTCTCAGGCAACTCCCTAGATGGGCGATTTCATTGGAATCAAACTAAAATTATGCGGAGGAAAAGGAGATGAAATTGAAACATATCGCTATTTTCGCACTTGCATTGGTTTTTTCTTTTACATCAACGCAGGTGTTCGCGGGGAATCTGGTAATCAAAGGTTCTACCACGGTTTTACCTATTACACAAAAAGTGGCAGAGGCCTATATGAAGCAAAATCCGAATGTGAAGATCTCAATTTCTGGTGGCGGGTCAGGCAACGGAATAAAGGCCCTTATTGATGGAAGCACGGATATTGCGGATAGCTCAAGATTCATAAAGCCAAAGGAAATAAGCCTTGCTGTAGAGAAAGGGGCCTATCCAGTGCCTTTTGCCGTTGCCTATGACTGCATTGTTCCGATAGTCCATCCCAGCAATTCCGTGGCAAATTTGACCATGGCTCAGCTTAAGACAATTTATAAAGGAGAAATAAAAAACTGGAAAGAATTAGGCGGTCCCGACAGGCCGGTTGTGGTCATTTCCCGCGATACATCCTCAGGGACCTACGAAGTATGGCAAGATAAAGTCATGGAAAAGGAACGGGTTTTCCCAGGGGCACTGCTCCAGGCATCAAACGGGGCGGTTGCGCAAGCCGTTTCAAAAAACCAAAATGCCATTGGTTATATAAGTCTCGGATATCTGGACAAGGGCATAAAGTCTTTAACGGTGGATAAGATCACGGGATCTGAGGAAACGACACTTAATGGGACATACCCTGTCAGCAGGCCTCTTTATATGTTCACGAGCGGCTGGCCGGAGGGAGATACGCTCAATTTCATCAACTTTGTTCTGAACCCGGAAAAGGGTCAGCAATACGTGCGTGATGTGAGGTATGTACCTTTGTATTAAAATACTATTTCTTCGTACAAAAAGTGAGAACCAAAGGCCACATGCATGGTACTGATAAAATGCCTGCCTGTGGCCAACTCATCAGCAAAACCTAAGATATGGCAAAAAATAGCCAAACCGGAAAGGGCCGTCAAAGAAGAGAAAGGGCAATAACCCTCTTTTTCTTCTCTGTTGCACTGACCTCCATAACAATATTGACCTTAATCGTTATTTTCCTTTTTTGGGAAGGTATTCCTATCTTCAGCAAGGTCTCTATTTACGATTTCCTGTTCGGACATTACTGGTATCCCACTGATGACCCCCCTGATTTTGGTATCTTTCCACTGATCGTCGCATCCTTGGCTGTTACTGCTTTGTCTGCTGTTATTTCCATTCCGCTGGGGGTGATGACCGCCCTCTATCTTGCGGAGTCCGCATCTGCTCGATTGCGGGAATGGGTAAAGCCTATCGTGGAATTTCTGGCAGCCTTACCTTCGGTGGTCATCGGTTTCTTCGGCATGGTAATAGTTGCTCCCTTCCTTCAAGAAGTCTTTGATATCCCCACTGGCTTAAATCTTTTCAATGCGTCACTTATGCTGGCATTCATGTCGGTCCCCACCATATGCAGCATTTCTGAAGATGCCATTTATAGTGTGCCAGTGGAACTCAAAGAGGCCTCTCTGGCCCTGGGAGCTACCAACTGGGAGACCATTGCCAGGGTGATCCTTCCCGCCTCTCTGTCGGGCATCTCTACTGCCATAATCCTTGGTATGTCCAGGGCAATTGGTGAGACCATGGTAGTGCTCATGATTGCCGGCGGAGCAGCACAACTGCCCTCTTCCATATTTGATCCTGTCCGTCCCATGCCCGCAAGCATTGCCGCAGAAATGGCTGAAGCCCCTTTCCGCAGCGATCACTATCACGCCCTGTTTGCCACCGGCGTTGTATTATTTGCTTTTACCCTGCTTTTTAACCTATTATCCGAGCATATCTCAAACAAATATCGGCAGGTTGGAGCTGCAACTTTGTAGATTTAAAACCTGATTTCGTAAACTAATGATTACTGAGGCCATGAAAAAATCAAACAGTTTTATAAGGCGTCGCAGACTGATCCAGGCCTCAATTTTCGCACTTTTCAGGCTCTCCGCTGCCATAAATGGAATCGTATTACTGATTATAGTCTATTTTCTTGTAGCAAAAGGCTGGAGGGCCATTAACTGGGCATTCCTCACGCAACCGCCCAGGGAAGCAATGACTGAAGGGGGAATTTTGCCCTGCATCGTCGGCACACTCTGTCTGGGTCTGGGTGCCATTATAGTGGCCCTTCCCGTCGGAGTTGCCTCTGCGGTCTATCTGAATGAGTATGCACGTCCAGGCCGTTTACTGCGTGCCATACGTATAGGAATTAACAACCTTGCCGGTGTACCTTCAGTAGTATTTGGTCTCTTTGGCCTTGCCTTCTTTGTGGTATGGTTAAAAATGGGTGTTAGCATCCTCGCTGGTTCCCTTACGCTGGGAGTACTCACCCTGCCTGTAATTATCGGATCTTCAGAGGAGGCCATGAGGTCCGTCCCGGACACCTACCGGGAGGCCTCTCTGGCCCTGGGAGCCACTAAATGGCAGACCATATACAGGGTAGTTCTGCCAGCCGCTCTGCCCGGAATACTTACCGGTGCCATCCTTGGTATCAGCCGTGCCGCAGGGGAGACGGCCCCCATCATGTTTACAGCAGCCGTGTTTTATACTCCTTCTCTTCCTGCATCTGTTTTTGATGAAATCATGGCCCTGCCCTATCATATCTATGTGCTGGCCACGGCGGGAACAGAGATTGAAGCCACACGACCTCTACAGTATGGAACCGCCCTTGTGCTGATTGTCCTGGTATTGGGCCTGAATCTTTTTGCCATTATCTACCGGGCGCGACTTCAAAGACGTAGGTAATGCCTCATGGATCATTCTTTAAAAATTAAAATAAAAGATTTAAATTTCTATTATGGTGATTTTAAGGCCCTTCATGCCATCTCCATGGATATTTACGAAAATCAGGTAACTGCTTTCATCGGTCCCTCTGGTTGCGGGAAAAGCACTTTATTGCGTTGTCTAAACCGAATGAATGATCTTATTTCTACCAGCCGGGTGGAAGGCCAGATCCTTCTGGATGATCAGGATATTAACGATCCAAATCTGGATGTGGTCACACTTCGTCACAATGTCGGCATGGTGTTTCAAAAGCCCAATCCCTTTCCCAAAAGCATCTTTGAAAATGTGGCATATGGTCTAAGAGTGAATGGCATAAAAGATAAGACCTATATTGAAAATCAGGTTGAAAAGAGTCTCGTTCAGGCCGCTATCTGGGACGAAGTCAAAGACAGGATTCATGATTCGGCCCTTGGTCTCTCGGGGGGCCAGCAACAACGTCTCTGTATTGCGCGGGCACTGGCAATAGAGCCTGAAGTGATCCTTATGGATGAACCGGCATCTGCCCTGGATCCAATCGCCACCCAGAAGATTGAGGAGCTGATCCACCACTTGAAAAGATCATATACAATCATCATTGTTACACATAACATGCAACAGGCCGCTCGGGTATCCGACATTACAGCCTTTTTTTATCTGGGAAAACTTATAGAGATTGACGATACGGAGACCCTTTTTACGAAACCTAAGCTCCAGCAGACGGAAGATTACATCACGGGTCGTTTTGGATAGAAGGGAGGATTTTTTTATGACCATACGTTTACAAAAAGAACTGGAGAGACTCAAAAAGAGTATTCTTTCCCTGGGCAGCATGGTTGAAGAACGTGTGCGGATGGCTACCCAGGCTTTGGAGTCGAGAGACGCGAATTTAGCAGAGGAGATAATCAGGAGCGACTACGAAATAGATGAATTTGAGGTAGAGGTGGAAGAAGAATGCCTGAAGATCCTCGCATTGCATCAGCCGGTTGCAGTGGACCTGCGTTTTATTATTGCTGCGATCAAGATAAACAATGACCTGGAAAGGATCGCTGATGAGGCAGTAAATATCGCGGAACGGGTTCAGATCATTGCCAAGCGGGAAAGGCTTGATATCCCTTTTGATTATAACATGATGGCGGAAAACACGTCATCCATGCTTGCTAAGAGTCTGGATGCCCTTGTGAACAGGGACGATGCCCTTGCTTTGATTGTTCTCAAATCAGATGATGAAATAGATGACATGAAGAATTATGCGTATGACGTGGTAAAACGGGCCATTGGTGAATATCCTGATCGAGTGGGCTATCTGATCAACCTGCTCCTGATGTGCCGTCACCTTGAACGCATAGCAGATCATGCCACCAATATTGCTGAAGAAGTCGTTTACATGGTGCAGGGCCAGATAGTCAGGCACGGAAATGTCGAACTCGAAGACAAAAAATAATATGTTAATTAGATGCCTCTGATTTTCCAGGATTATTAATTCTTTTTTTCAATGCCTTGTTTTCCTCAAACCAACCGCTACATATTCCGGTATGACACAATTCCTATCGTGTCCATGCCCTAAGTTCTTCAATCCTCTCAATCTACACAAAATCTAACCAAATAGTAATACGGTTTTAACTCCGGTCTAAGCCACTGACGTAGTCAGTGGTGGGGCATGGGGGCGGAGACCCCATACCTTCAGCGAAGCAACATTGTTGCTGAGCTCAGAATGACATAATATATCTTTCCACAGGAGGAATAATCCATGGAAGGGTATAATAAATCTTCTCATGCGGTTTACAGATGTGAGTATCACTTTGTATGGGTGCCGAAATATAGGTATCAAGTTCTGATAAAGGATGTAAAGTCGAGGCTAAAGGATATTTTTGGGGAATTGTGCAATTGGCTCGACATTACGATTATTGAAGGTGCAATATGTTCTGATCACGTACACATGTATTTGTCCATGCCTCCGAAATATTCTCCGTCGGATGTGATGAAGATATTGAAGGGGAAGAGTGCGGAACGACTTCGAGAAGAGTTTCCGGAGTTGCGGAAGAAATATTGGGGAATGCATATATGGGCTCGAGGATATTTTGTAAGTACTGTTGGAATAGACCGCGATATCATCAAACAGTATGTGAAGAATCAACAAAATTCTGAAATAAGGCACGAACAGCAATGGATTTGGAGAGACAGCGGCGAATGACATTGTCAGGAGTCGTTGTCATTTAAAGCCACCGACGGCGTCGGTGGTCGTTTACTAACCATAAGCATAATAGGCAAAATCAAAAGACCAGCATTTTTATCGAAGGGGGTGAGGCCGTTAATTTCAAGGGAAAAGCAAAATGAGTTCCATAATATATGAAAAATATAAAGGAGAGGTATGGAAAAATATGAAGAAACTTTCAACAATAATATTTATCATAATGGTTTTGCTCACGGCATTCGGCATTAGCCAGCCCTGGGCCGGGGAAATTGATATTTTAGTCAATAAGCTGGTGGAAAAAGGTATTCTTTCTAATCCTGAGGCCCGGCAACTTTTAGATGAAATGCGGAAAGAAGCGGTTGTCCTGGAAGAACAACGCAAGCAGGAGGTAGTTAAGGAAATTAAAGACAACGAACTGGCAGTGCCCAAGTCTCTAAAGGGACTGGAAGTCGGAATGCTGGCATACATAGATTATTCAAATGGTATTATGCCGGAACCCGGTGACGGGGATTCCAATTTTAACCATTTCAGGATTACCAGAGGTTATCTCACAGTTAAGAAAGAGATATTTCCATGGTTGCATACACGGATAACCATTGATACTCATCAGGACTCTGAGGGGGATTATAAGGAGCGTCTAAAATATCTTTATGCCGAGTTCAGACCGCCTGACCTAGGGCCCTTTACCGAAATGAAATCAGAGGTTGGAATGGGGCATATTCCTTGGCTGGATTTTGAAGAACACGTCAATCCATATCGCTGCCAGGGCACAATGGCCATAGAGCGAGCCGGGACCTTTAACTCCGCCGATACCGGTATCAGCCTTCGCGGGGATTTTGCCGGAAAACTGGAGAATGCAAAGGAGAAAACAGGAAATCACCACTATAATGGCTATTATGGAAGCTGGCATCTTGGTGTTTACAACGGATCAGGTTATCACGCGAGCGAAAAAAATAACAATAAGGTAGTCGAAGGACGTCTTACGCTGCGCCCTTTGCCCGAACTCATCCCAGGTTTACAGTTGAGCTATTTCGGTATTTATGGAGAGGGTAATGACGAAGCCATGAACGGTGATTATCCTGACTATGAGGTAAACATGGGTATGTTGAGTTATGAGCACCCATGGGGTATTCTGACTGCCCAATATTTCCAGACTGAAGGCAATGCGAAAGGAAAATGGGTAAATGCAGATGGTGATGCACTGGATACCGAGGGTTATTCCTTTTTCGGTAATTTGAGGCTCCCTGTATTTGACAGAAAATTTTCTTTGTTTGCACGTTATGACCATTTTGATCAAGATGATGACAACGAAATTGGTAATGATGCTGATTATGACATGTACATAGGCGGTATTGCATGGGACGTCTACAAAGGTAACATGCTCCTGCTGTCGTATGAGACTACGAGCTACGGTGATGATGCAGGCAAAAAAGGAAGTGCTCCCATTTTAGACAATCAGCTTGGAGATGACCGTAAGGTACAGGCCGTTTGGCAAGTCAAATTCTGAATTCCGCAAGCGGCTCGTTCTATAGTGCCCCGGAACGCCAGACATTCCGGGGCTTTTTTTGTCATTGGTTTTGTGATATCGTCCACTGCACGGCATGTACATATTTGTGCTTTGAATGCAGAGCAGATGTATTATGTCATAATCAAGGGCCGGCACCTTGAGTTTTGTAAAATGCTATTGGGTGATATATTTAAAAAATATCTATACCTTTAGCGATAGTAATAATATTAATTAATCCTGAGTTTCTTATAAGACTAGTAGTTTTTTTGAGAACAAGGCGCAAGGAGTAAAAGTAGTTTTCGTGGGCATCTTGGTGACGGGCAACGTAGCCATCGGATCAAGGACTGAGTCTTTCAAAATATCATGAATTAATGGGTCTATTTGATCCACTATAAAACCGCGGAACGGAAGGGCTTTATGGGCAAGGAGCGTGTATTAATAGCAAATCGAGGAGAGATCGCCCTCCGAATTATTCAGGCCTGCAAGGATCTTGGTCTGGACTACGTTGTCCTATATACAAAGGAGGACGAATTCTCACTGCACGTTAGAATTGCACAACAGGAAGAAAGCGGTTTTAAAAAGGCTTATCGTATAGCTAACTATAAAGACCCTAATGAAATTTTTTCCGTGGCAGATGAGGCCGGATGTACCTCTATTCATCCTGGATACGGTTTTTTTTCTGAAAATTACGTTTTTGCCAGAAGGGCTGTACTGAGAAACCGACCTTTAACTTTTATAGGCCCCAACTGGGAAGTAATAAGGGATCTCGGCAGTAAGATAAACACCAAACGTCTGGCAAAGGGCCTCAAAGTACCAGTGATTCCAGGATCTGACGGACCGATTTACAATGAATTGGAGGCTGAAGAAGTTGCGGAAGAGCTTTTTTTCCTCCAAAAGGAAAAGGGCATTCATCATCCATCCATCCTGGTAAAGGCCTCTGCTGGTGGTGGAGGTATGGGTATTGAAGAGGTCAGTCATCTTGATGCCTTCAGGAGGACTTATCGGAGGATACAGAATTATGCCAAGCGGCAATTCGGGGATGAGGGAGTCCTTATTGAGCAGTGCCTCATAGATTATCAGCATCTTGAAGTGCAACTTCTGTGCAGTTCCTATGGTGAAGTAGTGCATTTCGGAACAAGAAACTGCACTATACAGAGTAAAGGCAGACAGAAGAGGGTAGAAGTAGCTCCTGGATTTGATCCTGCTGTATGTGAGTATCCTTTTGACGCAAGGGCAGTACTTGATCGTATCGTGAAATATTCTGTACGTTTGGCAAAACATGTAGGTTATGACAACATAGGGACATGGGAGTGGATAGTGTCTAGAGATGGCAGTCCTTATCTCATGGAGGTCAATGCCCGTATACAGGTTGAAAATGAGATTTCAGCATGTATTTCAAGACTGAATGGGAGAGATAAGCCCCTAAGCCTGATCAGGGATCAGATAAGAGTGGCCCTTGGAGATAGACTGGGTTTTAGTCAAAAAGATATATCCTTTGAGGGGACCGGTATAGAGATGAGGATTGTTGCTGAAGATACTAAAAGGGGTTTTGCACCATGGTGCGGTACGATTACACGCTTTGATTATCCAGACGAGTGCTGGGCGAGGCTTTATTCCCATGTGCCAAGAGATATACCCTATAAGATTCCAACAGAGTATGATCCTAACTTTGCCCTTGCCATTATCTGGGGAAAAGATACTCAACAGGCCAAGGAAAGGGCCAGACAGTTTCAGAAAGGCACTGTTATAGAAGGTAAAGGGGCCAAAGATGAAGATATTGTCACTAATATGGACTACCTCTATGACCGGATTGATGATGTGCTTCAATTTTGATTGCCGATAAAACATGAATGCGCATAGATCAGATACATATGGCGGATAGCGGCAGGTTACTGAGTCAACTCGCTGATCGGATTTCATATCTCATTGATATCAAGGGCAACAGTGAGTATGGCAATATTGGTAGTCTTCTTGGGCAGGTCCAGAGGCTTCGGCAGTCTCTTTTTGAGATAAAAGAGTCGGATCTTTTCGAGGAAATCGACCGGATCGAGGACAGGATCTCATTTCTTGAGGACAGAGTCGCTGAGAAGCTCAGTCCTGCAGAGATTGTAAACATCGTTCGCAGCCCCCAGCGTTTTACGCTTATGGATATCCTGGAGAATGTATACGATTCCTACACCGAGTTGGGCGGGGAGGGAGACTGTAATATTGATCCTGCGATAGTAGTCGCAAGGGCTACCATATCCAGAAGAGTAAAGAACAAGCTTTATAGCCATCAAGTCATGGTCATTGGTCATGAAAAGGGCCAGGGAGAGGAGTACAGAAATGGAGGATGTGCCAGGCCATGGGGAAATAATAAGGCCCTAAAATATATGAGGGTAGCTGAGACCGAAGGTATTCCCATACATTTTTATATTTTTACCCCTGGATCATATCCTATTGAAGATTATCCTGGAGCAGCGCAGCAGATAGCACGCAATCTATACGTAATGGCAAAGTTAAAGGTCCCCATGGTGTCTTTTATATCTGAAGGAGGCTCCGGTGGCGCTGAGGCAATAGGGGCGTCAGGTGTCAGACTTATGGGTTCGAAAGGCTATTACTCGGTTATTTCTCCGGAAGGTGCGGCTGCAATAGAAGGGAAAATAAGAGAAGGCGAAAAGCTACCCAGAAAATTGTTGGAACACTGTGCTGCTCAGTTAAAGATAACTGCTGAAGACAACCTGAAACTTGGAACTATTGATCGTATTATAAGCGAACCCCCACTTGGAGCCAGGCGGGATGATTTTCCTTTTTTTCGCAGACTTCACTATGAAATGCTTCGTGCCACTGATGAACTGGTACTGAAGACCAAAAATTTCAGGGCCTTCAGGGCTTATGCCTTGAAAAGACAGGCAGAAGAGGGGAAAAATGTCCCGGAGGACTTTGATTTATTTATCAGTTGGAGTCTTACAGACCTTGAAAGGGAACGACTGCTTGAATTCAGATTCAAGAAATATATAGAGCTGGGAAAAGGGCATTTTATTGAGAATAAAAATATATTAACTCAGGGAATCAGGAAGACAAAGGTCTTTGCCAGCAAGACATACTATGATATAAGGTACGGCCTTCTGCGGCCGCATCACCGAAACGTTCAGAAGGTAATAGAAGAGGTGTCGAGTGAAGGTTCGGTATTTCTTCGAAAGGTCACGGAGCCTGTAAGGGCGGCCTATGACTTTGTTTTTCCTCAACCGGAACGTCCAAGTAAAGTCATACGTTCCGGGGAGCCTGAACGTAAATCTATTTTTGCAGAAGAGTGGGATCCTTACGTCAGTCCACTTGCCAATGAAGACTGTACTGTCACCTGTCCGAATGCTTCAAAATATGGATGTCTCGATCTTTGGGTCCCTGATCTATATGGGGAATTCTGCGGGGTATGCCCGAACTGCGGCCACCATTTTCCACTTGAGTATCAGTGGTATCTTGAGAACCTTTTTGATAAAAAATCAGTCCGTGAATTCAACGCCCATATAGCTTCATGTAATCCACTTGGTTTTCAGGGTTATAGTGCCCGTCTTCAGAAAGACATCAAACATACAGGTCGAAATTCCAGTATAATAACCTTTGAAGCTGAAGTTTGGGGAATAAGACTCGTAGTGGCAATGCTCTTCAGCAACTTCAGAGGTGGGACGGTTGGAGTTGCTGAGGGAGAGAAGTTCGTAAGGGCATGCGATGTGGCCAGTACTACTCGAAGGCCTCTTTTGGCTTACATACACAGCACTGGTGGGATCCGTATTCACGAAGGGACACTCGGTGTGGTTCAGATGCCGAAATGCACCTTTGGAGTTAGAGAATATAATGACAACGGTGGTCTCTACATAGTTGTCTATGACAATAATTCTTATGCTGGTCCCGTGGCAAGTTTTTTGGGTTGTTCGCTTTATCAGTTTGGCATACGTTCTTCCAGAATCGGTTTTGCGGGTCCAAGGGTCATAAGGGAAACTACCGGTCAGGACGTTCCCCCTGATTATCACAGTGCCAAAAATGCCTTAAAAAGGGGCCACATTCAAGGAATTTGGGACAGGCGAGAGTTCAAAAAAAACCTTTACGACGCCCTGATGACGCTGGGCGGCCCCAATCTTTATTACAAATGAGTCTATTGCAAAATTTATGGATATAAATCTCAATGATCTGTTAAGGCGTTATCGTTCTCATCCTTTTGAAGACTATTTTGTGGAGACACCCCATACAGGTGTTGTGTTCTTTAAGGTAAAGGAGGGACAAGTCGTCAAAGGACCCAGTGGCGAATGGCTCCATAGACCAGGGACTCTGCTCTATGTCATTGAGAGAGAAAGGAATGTGAAACGTATGACCGCCCTCTGGAGTGGACAAATTAGCGGAATCCGTCTTGATATAGAGGGTCAATTTGTCGAGGCAGGCGAACCGCTTTTTTCCATCCGTCACCAGCTGGATAAGGAAGAAATCATTGATCGTATTTTGACTCAGGTTCTATATATCTTTTCTGCCCCCCAGCGGGCCAGATATTTTCTTACACCTGAGATTTCTGCGAGGATGGAAAAGCAGTTTAAGCAGGGAGTGTCCGTTGAATTAGGGGAAGACGTGTTGATCATGTCCTTGATGAAAAGAGATACCGTGGTCAGTTATGAAGGCGTCCCGGGATCACTTTACAAGGTTTATTTCAATCCAGGCGACATGGTAGAACAGGGGTCCCCTCTCTTGGGGATCTGTGCTCCTGATAAGCTTCAGTATGTGCAGAAAGTAATACACAGGATTCGAACAGAGTGGGAAAAGTAAGGAATATTAGGAAGTCTTAGGGATTAATGATTGACTTGATTTCATTATACCTTTCATCTGAATTCAGAAATCAACAGTTTAGATTTTTTTGAACCCTGGACCTTTTAACACACTCTTTTTCTCGGTTGAGGCCTTTTCAAGGTCTATTATATTAATATTACCCAGATAATTTTTGGTTACATGGCAAGTAACATTACGGATCCTGCTAATAAGGTCACCAAGTTTCTCAATGTCTAGGCATATTGACTGTAGTATTTTAAAATTTGGATCATTTTCACTGATACGATATTTCAATAGCTCACCCCATCCCAGAATAGACTGCATCGGTTGACTTAACTCATGAGCTGCTGAGCCTGCCATTTCAATAACGCCCTTAAGCTTTTCCTGCTCAAGTCTCATATCCTGTGCCCGTTTGATTTCAGTGATGTCCAGGGCCAATTCCGCAACCTGTCGAGTATTTCTTTGTAGATCCTGAATAGGGATTGCCGTCACCAGAAGCCATTTATCCGTTTTGTAATTATGGTGTTCTACAGATTGGGTTTTGCCTGAAAGCAATGCCAGCTTCGCTGGGCAATGGGCACAGGGAAGAATGCCCCGGGGGATAACTTCGGTACAGAGTCGTCCTGGAGAGAAATCTTCTATTTTATATAGGCCTTGGGCTATCGAATTCATCCAGGCTACGGTAAGATCTGAATTTAACACGATCAGAGCAGCCTTCATGTTCTCTACTATTCTTTCCCATGTATGCCTTTCTTGGGTCAGTCTCTGCTCTTCAGCACTATCTCCCAGGGCCCTTTTTATATGCAGTTCCAATTCTTTAGTGTCAATTGGTTTCTGTAGATAGGTGTATGCTCCTTGTCTAACTGATTCGACAGCATCGTCCACTGTACCGTATGCAGTCATTATGATAATTGGCACATGTGGATTTCTGAAATGGATTTTATTTACCAAATCAGAGCCTCTCAAGCCTTCCATGCGCTGATCAGTGAGCACAATTGAAAAGTTGCCTTGTTCAAAAACAGACAAGGCCTCCTTGGGATCCATACAGGTTACCACATGATATCCCATAAGTTTCAAGCGAATCTCCATTACCTGCAGAATGTTATAGTCATCATCCACCAATAATATATGTGGAGAAACAGCATTATTCATTGCAAGAATGATCGCTGATACCTGAGGATTTCCTTATTGTTTTTAATTTAACATCAAAATTAAAAGCAAAATTAATGCCATTCAGTATAGTAAGGATTTATAATACAGAAAAATATCGATATGATTCTGCTCAAAACAATATCGCACAAAGTGATATTTTGTTCATGAACCGTTTGACTTTATTTATGAAATTACTTTTTGAGCGATAAGGAGCCAATGCCTGAAATGAGGATTTTTTAATTAATTTAGTGAAATCTATACACTATTATTCCTTCAAGACTCTCAGGCTTAAATCGCTTGCACCAGAGGAATGAGTGATTAGCCCCACTGAGATTATGTCTACACCGGTTTTCGCAATTTCCCGAATATTTTTAAGGTTTATTCCACCTGACGCCTCAAGGATTATGTCGGGCCTGAGTCTTCTCGCAAGAGATACGGCATCTCTGAGCGTCACTGGATCCATATTATCCAGGAGAACTGCGTCCGCACCGGCCTCTATGGCCTCTTTAAGCTCTTCAATCTCTGTGACCTCTATTTCCAGTAAAAGAGTATGCGGCATATTGGCTCTAGCCAAAGTTATGCTCTTTTTTATAGAACCACATGCCGTGATATGGTTATCTTTAATAAGAAGACCATCCGAGAGACCATGACGATGATTATGACCCCCTCCGATCCTTACTGCATATTTCTGAAGCAGTCTCATTCCGGGTGTAGTCTTCCTGGTATCCACTAGTATACAGGGAAGGTCTGAGAGTTCCCTTACAAAATCTCTGGTAAGGGTGGCAATCCCGCACAGACGTTGAAGAAAATTAAGTGCCACACGCTCTGCCTGGAGAATAGCGGCAAGCTTGCCGTAAAACCCCATCACTATATCACCGCTTGAGACCTCTGAACCCTCTTCTCTTATTTCTTTAAACTGGATTTCCGGGTCCATTTGCCTGAAGACTTCCTGGACTAAAAAGGTCCCCGCAATTACAGTATTTTCTTTGGCAATAATAATGGCAGAGCCGATAATCTCAGATGGCACTATGGCATCAGTTGTTATGTCACCGTGTCCAAGGTCTTCGGCCAATGCCGCCACCACCTGCTGACTGTATAAAAAGCGGTGAGGAGGATAAATGTGTGAGGCCATTGTCTAGCTCCCGAGTATGGCTTGAAGCGTTTCCTTGTGAGAGACGATTTTTTCCAATTTGATCTGAAATTTATTGATCTTGTCTAACTCCTTTTGTACGATTTCTTCAGGCGCCCTGGAAAGAAAGTTTTCATTCTTAAGTTTGGCCTCTGTCTTGACAAGTTCGTTGTTGAGCTTGTTTTCCTCTTTGGTAAGCTTGCGAAGTTCTTCCTCAATATCTACAAATCCTTCAAGAGGTATGAAAATTTCAATATCTTCAAGTATGATCGTCGCTGCACCGTCAGGGCGCGGGTCTTCTTTGCTCATAAGATCTAAGGTCTTGATCCCCACAAGTGTATTTATGGCCTTTTTCTGGGAATTCAGAAAATCGTATGCCTTATCAGAGTGTGCCAGGGCCATAACAATGATTTTGGCCCCCGGATGTATCCCGAGCTCAGATCTGGCGTTTCGGATAGAACTTACCACCTCCATAACTTGTTTTATTATGTCTTCCGCCTCAACGTCGATCCATGCATCAATCTGCTTTGGGAATGGGGAGACCATGATGTAATCTCTCTGCCCCGGCAGATGCTGCCAGAGTTCCTCTGTCACAAACGGCATAAAGGGATGAAAAAGCCTGAGGCTGTGATCAAATACAGTGAGTGTCACCCATCTTGACGCGTCCTGCCTATCAGTTTCATCTCCTGTTAGTGCCGGTTTTGCAAGCTCGAGATACCAATCGCAGTACTCATGCCAAAAGAATTGATATAGTTCTTTCGCGGCAACATCAAAGTCGAATTCATCCAGTGCCTTCCTAACAGTGCCTGTTACTTGGCTGAGACGTGAGAGTATCCATCTTTCTGATGGATCGGGAAAGGATTCGGGTTCAGCGGGCTCGGACAAGGCACCCTGACTGGTTTCTAGATTAAGGAGTACAAACCGTGCTGCATTCCAAATTTTGTTGACAAAGTGACGATAACCCTCGATCCTTTCTTCGGCCAGCTTTATGTCCCTGCCTTGGGCTGCGAACGCCGCCAGTGTGAAGCGTACTGCATCGGTTCCGTATTTTTCCATGATGGTCAAAGGATCAATCACATTTCCCTTTGACTTGCTCATCTTTTTACCCTCAACATCTCTTATGAGGGCATGAAGATACACATGCCTGAAAGGGACATCTCCCATGAAGTGGAGGCCCATCATCATCATTCTGGCTACCCAGAAGAAAAGAATGTCAAAGCTCGTTATGAGCACCGATGTGGGATAAAAGGTCTCCAGTTCAGGCGTCTTATTGGGCCATCCAAGCGTGGAGAAGGGCCATATTGCTGAGCTGAACCAGGTATCAAGTACATCGTTTTCCTGCTCCAGGTCTGTATTCCCACACTTGGGACATGCCTTGGGTTCCTTTCTTGATACAATGACCTCACCGCAGGATAAGCAGGTCCAAGCCGGGATGCGGTGTCCCCACCATATTTGGCGGGATATGCACCAGTCACGGATGGTGGTCATCCACTCGTCATATGTCCTTTCCCATGAGGCGGGGACAAGCATGGTCCGCTTATCCTTCACCGCTTTGAGGGCAGGTTCTGCCAAAGGCGCAACTTTAACGAACCACTGCTTTGAAAGTCTCGGTTCCACCACTGTCTTGCATCGATAGCATACGCCTACTGCCAAATCGTAAGCCTCTTCCTTTTCCAGCAGGCCCTGTTTTTTCAGATCAATAATTACTCGCTTCCTTGCCTCATAGCGGTCGAGTCCGGCATACTGGCCGGCAGATTCATTAAGCGTTGCATTTTCGTCAAAGATATTGATGGATTGAAGTCCCTGCCTTTTTGCTATCTCAAAGTCGTTAAGGTCATGTGCAGGAGTGACCTTAACTGCACCAGTACCAAATTCAGGCTCTACCGCCGCATCCGAAACTACCGGTATGCGCCTGTTTAACAGCGGGAGCATAAGATCCTTGCCTACCAGATCCTTATAACGGGGATCTTCCGGATGGACTGCCACAGCGGTATCTCCAAGCATGGTCTCTGGTCTTGTGGTAGCAACGGTTATAAACTTAGTGTCCTGCTCTGTTTCTTCAGCGAGGGGATAACGTATGTACCACAGCTGTCCTTCTGTCTGTTCGTGTTCCACCTCAATATCGGCAAGGGCCGTATGACACCTGGGGCACCAGTTGATTATATAATTTCCCCTGTATATAAGGCCCTCTTCATACAGACGCACGAAGACCTCTTTTACTGCCCTTGAAAGGCCTTCATCCATTGTAAATCTCTCTCTTGACCAGTCACATGAACAGCCGAGTCCCTTCAGCTGTTCTATGATTCTGCCGCCGCTCGATTCCTTCCATTCCCAGACCTTCTCTATAAATTTCTCCCGTCCGAAGTCGTGACGTGAGTGACCTTCTGAGTTCAGGCGGCGCTCTACCACAATCTGTGTGGCAATACCGGCGTGATCTGTTCCTGGAACCCAAATTGTATTGTATCCATCCATCCTCTTGTATCGAACGAGGATATCCTGAAGCGTATTGTTCAGGGCATGGCCTATATGCAGTACACCGGTGACATTAGGAGGCGGTATCACCATGGAAAAATACGGGCGTCCAGGATCGAACCTGGCTTTGAATAGGTTTTTCTCTACCCATTCTTTATACCAGCGGTGTTCTACATCGCCGAAATCATAAGCCTTGGGAAGTGCTTTAATAGATGCCTCATTAGGCATTAGCATTTAACTCCTTTCTCGAAGATCAAAGACTAGAATAGCCCCGCTCCATGGAAAAGACAACTGTAAGGAGCCGACTTGTATTACACTTTACGTCAGAAATGACCCTGTTCAGGCCGAGCTCTATTTTTTTGAAGACTTTGTCCTTGCTTGACGGCCGCTATTTGGGTCTTGAAAACCATTAATACAGAATGAATGTCAAGATCTCCTGACCATTTTAAACGAAATAAATTTCTCGTCCATCCGATGCTGCTGTTTATGGATTTTAAACATTCTGTTCTGTCGCCAGAGCGGTCGGATTAAATCAGAATCATCAGTCACTTTCAATCGTATTATGCAATTTTGCCGAATTGCGCTAAAGCAAAGATGCAATGAGTTTGCACGCGATATAGTTGATCTTGAAAAGATACATTTTTTCTTATGAGTATAATACTTTAGAGATATGTTGAATCTTGACTATATAATTTCAATTTGAGGGCCAATCATACTCACGAAAAATTTTTACGAAATACCGTTAAAAAATATTTAGAGCTAAAACCTCTTAATTAGTGTAATTTCAGTAATTTCACTATATATGGAGGTTTTATTTAAATAAAATACTGAAGTTTCGCAGTTAAAAAAACGATCGGAAAGACACTCAACATACTGAAAAAATAGCAAAAATAATTGAAAAAGCAGCTCCAATTTAGTATACTTGACTTAGCTAAAGTACTAAAAATACTAAACAAAGGAGCTGCTATGAAACATTTTAAACCATTATCACTTTCTCTGCAAAAGGAAATCGCACAAAGAAATATCTGTCTGGAGTCGGAAATTAACAGGTCAATGGATAGTTTTGGTTTCAGGACCATGCTTCATCAGTGCGGCATTTATAAACAGAGGGGATATCCCACTATTATCACCTTATATCTGATGATCTTGTTACCATTTGTCAAAAAATGCATG
>CAZPDU010000033.1:0-4327 GCA_964585405.1 uncultured Thermodesulfobacteriaceae bacterium
AGGGTATTATTTCAAACTTCTTGGTTTTTTCATTCCAGCGATACCCACTTCCAGACCAGATATCTTCAATCTGTTCTATGCCGAAATTTATATTATTTATTTTACCCAGTTCGTCATAAACAGTAAGTATTTCTTCGTCATCAATTTTTTGATCACCATCGACATCCGCCCAGTGCAAAGTACTTAATTGCAGTGTATTTGGTCCATCAATAGGTGAAGCAGTGCTTAGGCCTTTTCTGACAGTCACTGTTCCTTCAAATTGACTTTTCCCTCCAAATTCGGCACCAGGATTAATTACCGCCAAATAACAGAAGATAATCTTTTGCATATCGGCCCTGTAGATCCATTTAAGATCACCTGTTTTTTTGTCAATGGACGTAAAGGCAGGGTCAGCTCCTATGGGAGTACATTCTAGAGGTACTGACTCCCGCAATATAAGAAAATGAGATCCAGCGTAGTTGTTTTCTACGGTTATTATGACTGGAAAGGGCAGACCAGGGGCCACATGTGGAGGGAGGTCTCTAAAGGCGGTGATTTTTATTTTTTGATGGCCGGAAAAAGACCACCAGAAAGCGCCGGAAATGGTCACTATACAGACCAATGCCAGTACCAATAGTGGACGAATTGTAAAAATTTTAGGCAGCCGATATTCGTCAGCCTTGTCGTTTTCCTGTTGCCTTTTCTCTACTTCCTCTTTTTGTGATCCTGCCTCATGGTCTTCAAGTATTTCTTCAAGTGATACCTCCAGTGCCTCGGCCAGCTTAACCGCATTTTCTTTCTTAATGGTAGGATATCGCCGATTTTCCCACCGAGAAATGGTGTCAGTGGTTACTCCAACTGCGGTAGCAAGATAGAGCTGGGTAAGTTCCAGAGACTCTCTGAACTTACGGACCTTGTCGCCGTCGATTTTTACCATGGCTGGTCCGCCGATTGATGGACGGTCTGTAATCACAAGTGTTTCCCGTTGCCTATTTTCTATCCAGAAATACAGATTTTTCCGATTCCAACATGAATAGTAACGAACCGGTAGCAAAACTCAAGACTTTCCTTGAATTCAAGGCACTAAGAGTGGCCGACATCGGGCCGATGTGCGGCGATATCGGGAGGCATTTGACCCGATGTTCATTGTATTTTCCACGTCAGGAATCGATACTTTAATTAAGGAAAGCGGCCGTTTTTCTAATTTATGAAAAATTTAGGAGGTATTGCCATGTTAAGAAAAGAAAGTATCACAGAAAGCCGGAAGGTATATTCATCATGTACGGCCAAGCTGTTTGTTGTATTGGCACTGTCGTATCTGCTTCTTATAGGTATGCACACCAGAATAATGGCAGACGATAATAACGCTGAAAAGGGATTTGCAGAGGTTATAGATATTAACCTCCAGGCCAGGTGTCCTTCCATGCAGGGGTTGCCAGAGGACTCTAAGGATGTGAAAGGCTTCAGGCATAAAGCTCATGCAAAGGAATATCTCAAGGGAAACGCCACTTTCACTGCTGTAAAATATGACGGCAAATTCACCTGTACAGCCTGCCACCCAGGGTCCAGTTCGGAAAATGAAATTTCCAGAGAGCCTATCTGTGAAAGGCTGTCAGGTGTGTTAGCGAATGAAGGAGGACCTAAGAATCTGAAAAAGTACTACCATGAAGTCTGTCTGGACTGTCACAAGAATATGCACAAGGCGGATAAGGCGACGGGGCCGGTGAAGTGCATAGGTTGTCATATCAAGTAATACATTATTGCTATGAGTAGTTTATGAAGCATTCAGCATTTGTCTTCAAACTTTATAAGGAGGTTATACTATGAAAAAGCTTCATCTTATTTTATTACTATCGGTAACTTGTTTTCTATGTAACATCATGTTGCCAACCTGTTATGCTGCCGGCCACAAAGGCAAAGTGGCGGCAGTAGTCCAAGGAAATACCGAAATATGTGGAGTGCTGGAGGATATCTTGCCTGACCTTGGGGAAGACGCATGCGATGTCAAAGGCCAAATCTCCAATCTGGTTTTTATAAAAGGGGACTTGCCTGAAATGCTTGAGCCTGAACGGAAAGTTATTCTGAACGTGCAGGATACAGGTAAATTTATGACAAAGGTTATATTTCTCAATGATAGTGATACTAAATTGAACGATATAGCCTCGGCTCTGATCAAAGAAGAAGGTGGTATCATATGGTACAATGAAAAGGGCGGTCTCTGTATATTATTATTACTTAAGCCAGAAAATGAGTTCCTGCCCTCTGTAGGAGATGATGCTAGCCTGAAAGTCAAACGTAACAGGAGGATTATAGAAGGCTGTTAATCTCAAGCCTTTTAAATTCCGGGGCCCTGTCATGGAATCAATTGTGCCCTGACAGGGCCCTTCTTGATTAAGAGGTTTATGACACTTCACGGGTGAATAGATTCAGCGTTTTGTCATGTAATATCTTTTATGTACCCTCACAAAACCATTTCTTTTTTGATATAGATTGCGGAATAGCGCATTTATAATGACTATTTCGAGACAGATAATATAAGCTAGGGATCTTTACCTGTTCATTATTTTGATTCAGGTATTCGTATTGAAGGATATGCTGACAGCAAGGGTCCTGAAGGGTATAATCTCTATCTGTCCTAGATGGGCCATGAACGTTGAACCTGCTTCAAAAGGCAGTCTGTTCATATAAGCTCACCAAGTGTCGATTACTGGGGAAGCAGGCACTGAAGAGCTAATGATGACACTCCTTAGGGCTGATAAGTCGAAGGGTTGATATCTATACAGAGCCCGAGTAGATAATGATTAGGAGGAACAAATGCGGGATACCTTGGCCGTGATTCTGGCTGGAGGAGCCGGCAGCAGGCTTAATGTTCTGGTACGACACAGGGCCAAGCCGGCCGTACCGTTTGGCGGTATCTATAGGATAATTGACTTTGCCCTTTCAAATGTAATGAATTCAGGCCTCAATCATGTTGCAGTGTTGACTCAATATAAGCCTCTTTCTCTTATGGATCATATAGGTACCGGCGTTGCTTGGGATTTCGCCGGCAGGACCAGAGGCGTCAAAATCCTTCCCCCACGTACAGGGGATAAAGATTCAGACTGGTATAAGGGCACTGCAGATGCAATACGACAGAATCTGGATTTTATAGAGACCAGACCCTCAAAACAGGTGTTAATACTTTCAGGGGATCATGTCTATTACATGGATTACAAGAATATGGTTAAATGCCACAGGGCTACCGGGGCCAAAGTCACAGTGGCTATGATGACTGTCCCTTTGGATCAGACCGGTCAATTCGGAATTGGTATTACGGATAATAGCGGCCGGATTGTCGATTGGGAGGAAAAGCCTAGAAAGGCCAAATCGAATCTGGCCTCAATGGGGATTTATGTGTTTGACACTGAATATCTAGTCGAATCTCTCAGGGCTACCAGTCATGTGGATTTTGGTCATCATATCCTGCCCAAGGCCATGGAGGAAGGTCAGTTATTTGCTTATGTTTATCATGGATACTGGCGGGACGTGGGAACAGTGTCTGCATACTGGGAAGCAAACATGGACCTGCTCAGGCATGGTAGTGGTTTGGAGCCTGAGTCTTGGAGCGTATGCACTAATGTCGAAAATGAGGGCTTGCTATTTGATCGCCCACCGGCAAGGATCCTGCCCGGTGCAGCAGTAAAGAATTCAGCCATTAGCAAAGGTTGTGTCATACGAGGGACAGTTATTGGGTCTGTCCTTTCACCTGGAGTAGTAGTGGAAAATGGGGCAAGGGTGATTGATTCAATATTAATGCAAAATACATGGGTGGGTAGCGGGGCCTTTTTGAATAAAGTAGTGACCGACAAGGAGGTTGCAATCGGCCCTGACTCCAGTATCGGATCAGGGAATATTGATATTGCAAATCGTCTATATCCTAAACACCTTTCTACCGGCATAACTCTGATCGGCAAATGGGTTAATGTCCCTGAGGGGGCGAAAATCGGCACGAATTGTATTATTGCCCAAAGGGTCACTAATAATATGTGGCCGGAAAACTTATTACTCCCTGACGGGGAAACACTGGATGGTCTGAACAAATGATTTTTCAGGAAATTATAACAAATCTAAATAAATATTGGCAGGAGCAGGGGTGCATACTGCTACAGCCTTATGATATGGAGGTAGGGGCAGGGACTTTTCACCCGGCCACCTTTCTTCTATCCCTTGGGCCTGAGCCATGGCGTATTGCATATGTACAGCCCTCACGCCGCCCTACAGACGGCCGTTATGGTGAAAATCCCAATCGCCTTCAGCACTATTACCAGTATCAGGTAATACTCAAGCCTTCACCTGACAATATACAGGA
>CAZPDU010000034.1:0-2208 GCA_964585405.1 uncultured Thermodesulfobacteriaceae bacterium
GAAAGCAGGAAAAGATTAAAAAATACCCTCTCCCAAAACAACCCTGGAGGTATATGATCGTTGCTACGGGCAATGTTTATGAAGACCGTATTCAAGCAAAATCTGCTGCCATGGGGGGTGCAGATATAATTGCAGTTATACGAAGTACCGCTCAATCCCTCCTTGATTATATCCCCTACGGCCCAACGACTGAAGGCTTCGGCGGGACTTATGCTACGCAAGCTAATTTCAAAATCATGCGGGAGGCCCTGGATGAGATATCAGAAAAAGAGGGAAGATATATTCGTTTGACAAACTATTCCTCCGGGCTTTGCATGCCGGAAATCGCTGCCTGTGCTGCGTATGAAGATCTTGATATTCTTTTAAATGATTCCATGTATGGAATCCTATTCCGCGATATTAACATGAAGCGAACCTTTGTTGATCAGTATTTCAGCCGCCTGATCTGCTCCAGGGCAAAGATTATAATTAATACCGGAGAGGATAACTATCTAACAACCTCAGATGCAATAGAAAACGCCTATACGGTTACAGCATCACAGCTCATTAATGAGGCAATGGCAAAAAATGCCTTGCTTAGCGAAGATTTGCTTGGGCTTGGACATGCCTTTGAAATTAACCCTCAGGTAGAGAATGCATTTATGTATGAGCTTGCTCACGCTCAGTTGGCCAGGCAGTTATTCCCAGGGGCGCCTATAAAATATATGCCACCTACAAAACATAAGAGTACGGATATTTTTTACTCGCAATGCCTGGACACCATGTTTAATTTAGCCTCTATCATAACACATCAGGGGATTCATCTTACCGGTATATTAACCGAGGCTATCCATACGCCACTTATGCAGGATAGATATGAGGCCCTTCGCAATGTCAATTACGTTTTTAACATTGCCAGGGAATTTGGTAAGAATATCGAGTTCAAAAAAGACGGCTTTATTACGAAGCGGGCGCAACAGGTTTTGGATGAGGCGGAGGCCTTTTTACACGACATAAAGGGGGTTGGTTTAATGGATGCCATCTCAAAGGGAAAATTTGCTGATATTAAACGACCTATTGAAGGCGGTAAAGGACTTGACGGGGTTTTTAAAAAAGCTATCGATTATTCCAATCCCATAATGGAACAGCTCGAAAGGAAGGAGTGACGTATGAACGAGGAAATGATTAAGCCGTATGGTGATGCGCTGAATGACGGTATAGTACAGCTGTCATTTACATTGCCAGTCGAAAACAGTGCGAGGGCCAAAAAAGCGGCGGAACTATATCTCTCAAGGCTGAATTTCGAGAATATTTTGGTGGCACATGCCGGTAAAATTGCCGATAATTTTACCTATTTTGTCGTTTATGCGAGGGCAATACCGAGCCTTGATTACTCGACAGTGAAGGCATCGGAGGTACAAATCAAAAAGATGGACCTCTTTGAAATCAATGAATTGATCAAAACGAAGATTAATCGTAAAATTTCGGTTGTAGGTGCTACAATTGGGACTGATGCTCACACCGTTGGGATTGATGCTATTATGAATATGAAGGGATATAACCAAGACTATGGCCTGGAACGGTATCCTGAAATTAATGCATACAATTTGGGGGCCCAGGTCACTTGTGAGGAACTACTTCAGAAGGCGCTTGAAGTTGATGCCGACGCAATTTTAGTCTCCCAAACTGTTACACAGAAAGACGCTCATATACGAAACTTTACTGAGTTAATAGAGCTTCTAGAGGCGGAAAATGTACGAAATCGTTTTATTCTGGTTGCGGGTGGACCGAGGGTATCACATGATCTTGCAGTGGAACTTGGGTATGACGCCGGATTTGGCCCAGAGACAGTTCCCTCCGAGGTTGCATCATTTTTAGTTAATAAAATAGTGGAAAGGAAGGGAGCGTAAAGATAGCCATGATTGAGACAAAACTTAAGTTAAGGATGAGCACACACGATGCCCACTATGGAGGGAATCTTGTAGATGGCGCAAGGATGCTGGGTTTATTTGGTGATGTAGCCACAGAGCTTCTTATTCGCTATGATGGTGATGAGGGGCTATTTAGAACGTATAGCTCAGTCGATTTTCTCGCCCCGGTTTATGCTGGAGACTTTATTGAGATAGTGGGTAAGATGATCGAGGTCCATAATACCTCGAGAAAGATGGAGTTTGAGGCATGGAAAATAATCACTGCAGAGTCAGAGCACGGAGAAACAGCCGCAAGATT
>CAZPDU010000035.1:0-6474 GCA_964585405.1 uncultured Thermodesulfobacteriaceae bacterium
ATGCTATCTTACAGTTCATTAAGAGAAAATTTAATCTACTGATCGGAGAACATTCGGCTGAAAAAATAAAGATAGCACTGGGCGACGTTATGCCGGAAGAACCTTATCAGGAAATGGAGATAAAGGGTAGAGACCTGGTATCAGGGGTACCCAAGACTATAACAATTAATTCGTTAGAAGTACGTTCAGCTATAGCGGAACAGATAGATACAATAGTCGATGCGGTAAAAAGCGTACTCGAGCAGACCCCCCCTGAGCTGGCGGCTGATATTGTGGATAAAGGTATTGTTCTGACAGGAGGTGTGGCATTGCTGAAGAATCTGGATAAGCTCTTGAGAGAGGAGACCGATCTCCCTATAATTATTACTGACGATCCTCTGTCTTCAGTGGTTCTGGGCGCGGGTATGTCCCTAGATAATCTTGATATTCTGAAAGAAGTTATGATCACTTAATCCTGCCACATCTTTTCTGTTGTATATCGATTGTGCCATTCCATACTGGAAATTCAAAAAACCGCATGACGGCATATTTAGTCCTGGCCGTTGTAGTCTTTTTGATCTTTGTAGTAGTGGGCCTGCGTTTTGGCTCGCCGGCAGTTATATCTCCTATAAAATATTTTTTTATGGACATGACGGGCTATTTGCAAAAAGGCCTTTCCGGACCGCCTAGATGGGGAAAAAATTTTTGGCGATCATATGTGACACTTCAGGAGGTTGAATTAGAAAATAAGGCCCTTCGCAAAGAGATAAATCAACTCCAAAAAGAAATTGGCCGGTACCGTGAGGCACTTATTGCCAATGTCCGTTATAGAATGTTATTGGAAATAAAAGAGGATGTCGGCGGCAAGGTAATAGCGGCCAATGTAGTTGGAGTAGATTTGGCTCCATGGTTAGCCACAATTACCGTGGATAAGGGTCGCAAAGACGGTATAAAGCCAGGGATGGTGGCTATGTCAGGATCGGGTGTTGTCGGTCAGACGTTGGAAACTTCCCTCTATTTTAGCAAAATTTTGTTGCTGTCTGACTATAACAGCGCTATTGCCGCCCTGATACAACGTAATAGAGCCAGGGGTATTATAAAGGGTGCCGGGAGCGGACTATGTCGCCTGGCCTATGTTGAAAAACTAGTGGATGTCGAAGTTGGAGATCGAATTATTACATCCGGCACGGACGGAATTTCCCCAAAGGGACTTTTAATAGGAAAGGTCTCTTCTGTAACCCAGGGTCCTATTTCTAATCTTTTCCAGAATATAACAGTGACGCCAGCTGTTGATCTCAAAAGGATAGAAGAAGTGGTTGTACTTGTAAAAACTCAGCCCTTTGTGGAGTCACGCTGAAAAAGTCGGTTCAAAGGTTCATGGTAATTCAAGAATTCAAACCATTGATTGGCTGGTTTTAAATGGAAAAGGCATGGGAACAGGAATAATTCAAGGTGTGAAAGGTATTGCATTCATGGACGTCCGCCACAGAATACATTGGTGAAAAATGCAAAAATGGTTTTGATAAGTCATTCGCTCCGGGATAAGTCCGAATGATGCATCCTGAACCGGTAAAAACTTATAAAAAGGCGTTGTTAGTTATCTGTTTAGGATACATTCTACTGTTAATTGAGACAGCGTTGGGCCTTCCTTTTAATTTCGGGCAGATGCGACTAGATGGTCTGGTGCCGCTTATAGCATGGTACGGAATTCAACATCCTTTACCTGGTGGTATCCTTGCTGTATTGGGTTTAGGGATCCTCAGCGAACAGATGTCAGCAATGCCGTATGGGCTTTATATTCTGGCGTATGCCGGTGAATATCTGATGATTCGATATATTTTGAATCAAATAGTGTGTGCCGCGGCATGGCAACAGATGATGCTGGTATCGTTTTTAAGTATTGAAATTGTAGCAGTCCTTCTGATAGGCAGCGGTGCCGCCGAACTCCTGTGGCCTTGGGGATTTGCGCAGGCCCTGCTAAACGGCATCACTGCACCTTTTTGGTTTTTTGTCTTTGATAAGGCAAATTGGTTTATCTTAAGTCAAGATATTCGAACTTGAGTAAAAGAACACGTGAAGTTTAAGATCAAGACAATCTGGCACGTCAAGCGCTTTCATCGGCTGGATCAGGAAGCAAACAAAAAAAGGTGTGATGTTGCCATTCTGATCATGTTTCTGTGTCTGGTTACATTTTGTGCCCGTCTATGGCATTTACAGGTGGTACAAGGTGAGCATTTCAGAAAAAAATCCGAGCAAAATCGAATAAGGTCTGTACGTCTTCAGCCACCTCGAGGCAAAATTCTTGACAGGACCGGTCGTCTCCTGGCAGGGGTAAAGCCGTGTTTTAATATATGTCTTATCGAAGAAGACATAACGGACATGGAGGCCCTTCTGGCCAATCTGTCTCCCCTATTAGGGGAGACAGAGGCTGATATTCGGATCCGTCTTGGGGCGGAGCAGAAAGGACCTAAATACATGCCTATAGTAATCAAGAGGGGGGCGGAATGGGAAATCCTTTCTAGGATTGAGTCCCGACTCTTCAATCTGCCGGGTGTATTTATCGAGGTAACTCCCGCCAGAGAATATCCCCATGGAAGTATTGCCCCTCATCTGCTCGGTTACCTTGGAGAAGTCAGCCGGGAAGACATTTTAAAAAAACGTTACAGTTCTGCCCGCTCTGGAGATCTGGTAGGGAAATATGGAATAGAGAAAAAGTTCGAAAATGACCTGACAGGTATAAAGGGCCAACGCAGGCTGGAAGTTGATGCCGAAGGACGTCTGATAAGAGTTATAGACGAGAAACCACCTGTTCCGGGAAAAGATCTTTACCTATCCATTGATTTGGAGCTTCAGAAGGCCTCGGAGGCGGCAATGAAAGGACACGTAGGCGCTCTCGTTGCCATGGATCCTCAGACCGGACGAATACTTGCCTTGGTCAGCACTCCGGCCTTTGACCTGGAGGCATTTGCCTCCGGCATTGATCATAAAGAGTGGCAAGAATTGAATGATCCTGTAAAACGGCCCTTGCAGAACAAGGCCCTTCAGGACAGATATGCCCCTGCCTCCACATTCAAAATTGTAATAGAGGCAGCGGCTTTACAGGAGAGAATAGTTACACAAAATACATTTTTTGAGTGTATGGGCAGATTTACTTTAGGCAACAGCGTCTTCAGGTGCTGGTCATGGCGTGGACATGGACAGACCAATTTGTATAAGGCCCTCGTCGAGTCCTGCGACATCTATTTCTATCAGGTGGGTCTTAAACTCGGGATTACGAAAATAATAGATTATGCCAGGGATTTTGGGCTGGGGTCCAGGACCGGGATCGATCTTCCCAATGAGAATCCGGGATTTGTTGCCACGCCGGATTGGAAACTCAGAAAATATAATGAGCCTTGGCAGGAAGGAGAGACCCTCATCACGGCCATAGGCCAGGGTTATACTCTTGTCACTCCTCTGCAGATGGCCTGTCTCATATCTGCCGTAGCCAATGGCGGCACTTTATATAGACCTGTTTATTTAGAAAAATTGACAGGACCGGATGGACATATCTTTAAATCCTTTGAAAGTGATCCAAAAAATAAATTGCCAATATCTGAATCAAATTTAAGGTTGATTAAAAAGGCCTTGGTGGGTGTGGTAAATGATGAAAAGGGTACAGGGAATAAATGCAAATTGGATAATGTCATTGTGGCGGGCAAGACGGGCACAGCGCAGGTGATCGGGCAGGATAAACGCCATCAGGATGAAGAATTAGATTGGAGACATAGAGATCATGCCTGGTTTATAGCTTACGCTCCGGCGGACAGGCCTGAACTGGCCGTAGCGGTATTGTGCGAGCATGCCGGACATGGTGGATCCATTGCAGCACCTATTGCCAAAAAGGTTTTCGAGACCTGGCTTAAAATTCAATCTCCTCTGCCTGTCCTAACCTATCCTAAGACGTTATAAGAATGCTTTTAATATAAACAGTGTAGATAACCATGTTTGACAGACGTTTTCTGGAACATTTTGACTGGTGGCTCTTTCTATCCATTCTCCTGCTTATGGTTATAGGTTTTGTCAACCTGAACAGCGGCAGTGAAGCTACAGGATATCCCTTTCAATGGAAACAACTTCAGTGGTATATAGCAGGCAGTGTACTGATGTTGAGTCTGGCAGTCTTTTTTGATTATCGTCTTCTTGCGGTATATTCCGTCCATATATATTTGATCATGGTTTTTATGCTTATACTTATAGTTTTCATAGGTAAGACCGTAGGTGGATCACAGCGATGGCTATCTCTTGGATTTATGAATATTCAGCCGTCAGAGTTGGCTAAGCTTGCCACGGTTATTGTGGTGAGCAGTTATTTCTATCATGAAGATAAACCAGAGTATGGACTGATGGATCTATGGCGGCCCGCCCTTTTGATGCTCGTCCCAATTTGTCTGATTTATCAACAGCCGGATCTGGGAACGGCATTATTTCTGGTAATTATTTTTGCTTCCTTAGTGTATATGGCCCGTCTCAAGTGGACATCTTTCCTGCTGATTCTTGGCTCAGCGATTGCCGTTTTTCCCCTTGTTTGGGAATTTCTTAAACCCTATCAAAGAAATAGAATTATGGACTTCCTCTTCCCTGGAAAGGACCCACTCGGTGCAGGATACCATATATCACAATCCAAAATTGCCATAGGTTCGGGGCAGATTCTGGGCAAAGGTTATATGAAGGGAAGTCAGGCGCATTTAAACTTTTTGCCCGAGGTCCATACTGATTTCGCATTTTCCATCTGGGCTGAGGAATGGGGTTGGGTTGGGGCGGTATTTTTGCTGGGGATATTTTTCCTTATGCTATATCGTGGATTTTTAATAGCATCTCAATCAAGAGAACGTTTCGGGGCCTTTTTGGCCTTTGGAATAACAGCGATGTTTTTATGGCAGATAGTAATAAATATAGGCATGGTCATGGGACTTATGCCTGTAGTTGGTATCCCCCTGCCACTTATCAGCTATGGAGGTTCATCTGTCTTTATTACGCTTATGGGAGCAGGACTGTTGCTCAATGTCAGATTGAGACGCTTCATGTTTCAAACGGGTACGAAGACCAGATAAAGGTCTCAATCAGATCTGTATTTGTGCCATTGTCTCAGTACTTTCCGTACATATCTCCTGGTTTCGGGGTAAGGTGGAATTCCTTTGTATCTTTCAACCTTGTTCGGACCTGCGTTATAGGCCGCCAGAGCCAGGACAAGGTTGCCTCTGAATCGTTCAATCAACCGGCTGAGGTATTTTGTGCCGCCCTGAATATTTGACCTGGGATCAAGGGGATTTGAAACTGCAAGATTTGAAGACGTCTGAGGCATCAGTTGCATGAGTCCAATTGCACCTTTTGGTGATCGGGCATTCGGAACCCATCCTGATTCTATCTGTATGATGGCCCTTATCAAGTCAGGATCCAGATCATACTGCGTGGCAGTCTCTGATATAATTATTTCAAATTCGTTGTAATTTCGTGCTGTATAAGGAGGGATATGCCTGGATTGTTTTGTCCGACCATAACGCGGGTCCGCAGGCACATTACTGAAGTGCCATCTGCCATTCTTGTCCACGAAGGAATATATGCCTCCCGCATTTGTCATTTCGGAATTGCATAAAACAAGCAGGGCGCAAGTCACAAATAGCTGTATCCCTGAGACCGACCATCTTAAAAATTGTATTGCCGCCATTATACATTATTTCGGCACCTTTTCCCAATCAGCTAAAAATTTTTCAAGACCGATGTCAGTCAATGGATGATGGGCCAGTTGTGCTATCACTTTATAGGGAATAGTTGCTATGTCGGCACCAATTTTTGCGGCTTCCAATACATGTATGGGATGTCTGATGCTTGCTACGATAATTTCCGTATCAAAGGCATAATTGTCGAAAATCTGAATTATATCCTCTACTAAATTCATTCCTTCATGTGAGATATCGTCAAGCCTTCCTATAAATGGACTTACGTAGCTCGCACCGGCCTTTGCTGTCAGTAATGCCTGAAGCGGAGAGAATACCAAAGTTACATTAGTCTTTATACCCTCCCCCGCCAATTTCTTCGTAGCCCTCAAACCATCTGTGGTCATGGGAATTTTGACAACCACATTAGAGGCAATTTCAGCCAGTTTTCTGGCTTCTGTAACCATGCCATCAAAATTGGTGCTGATGACTTCAGCACTTACAGGGCCATCGACGACACTGCATATTTCCCTTATCCGGTCTTCAAAGACACAATTTTCTTTCGCTATAAGAGAGGGGTTTGTGGTCACTCCATCTGCCAATCCCAGATTCGCTGCTTTACGTATTTCGTCCAAGTTGGCAGTATCAATAAAGAATTTCATGTTTTATTACTCCTTTTCACCCGGTTTTCTTAATAATAACGTACGGCTTGCAAAACTCAAGACTTTGTTCTATGCCAGAGTATGGAGAAATCAGTGATTTAAAGATTAGATGTACCTTTGAGAACTGTAAATTGCGA
>CAZPDU010000036.1:0-2440 GCA_964585405.1 uncultured Thermodesulfobacteriaceae bacterium
GAGAATATTTTTTTTTGAATACAAAGCGTTTACGTTTTAATCCGGTATGTCTTTTTTCCTTGATCAGGAGTATAATTAAAGATGAAAGTAGGGCTATTAAAGCCGCGGTCCAATAGAGTTTTTCATATCCAAATCCCAATATGCCCATGCCCACCCAGATGCAAGTGGCCCCCAATATAGTGCCAAGGCTCCTGAGGCTTCTGACTATTCCGAAAAGACGGCCTCTAGTCCCGGGTTCGCTCAGGGCTACGCAGAAGCTTTCCCTTATAGTCATTACCATGTGGGCCCCGATCGACCAGACAAACAGCCAGACCGTCACTGTCAAGATATCAGGCGAAAGGCTGGCAGTACCCACAATACCCAAGGCAATAACAAGTGTGGCCCCAAACAGAATTTTTCCTTCCTTTACCGCACTGAAAGGGGCCAAGAGTATAATGAGCAACATTCCAGGCATTTCTCTGACAGTCTCCAGCACTCCCCTCTGATCGGCGCTCATGTCATAGACATCCACCAGAAAGTTGTTGAGACTGCTGAAGAAAATTCCTGCGGCAACAGCACCTAAAAATGTGCTAAAGAGAAAGATTAATTTCTGGTTTTTAAAAATGGGGGGCATAAGTTAATGTATGTTACTATAATATAATGTCTGTGGATTGTCATAGGTTGAGAACTTAGCGCCCTTTGGTTCTGTTGTTAAGCTATTTAAATTATTAAGCGGCTGAGATGAAGATCCTGGCAGCGTCGTATTTGATTAACCCGTAGCCCTGGCGGGTTACCCGATCAGACGCCCGATTCTGGTTCACTATTATTGAAAAGGCCACAGAAAAAATTCCAGGTCACAATCCCGGACACTGGTTGATATAAATCATACTATTATTATGGCCAAAAAGTCTGGAAAGAATGTTCATGAATTGATCCACCCAAAGGATGGGTGCATCTTGAAACAACTGCGGTTACGTGAGTGATTTCTCTTGTTCGCGATGCTACTGGATGTATTTTCTTATCAAATCGGCAGTTACTTTATCACTCATAGACTGCATGAGAAGTCCTTTTCAATTTTGAGTAGGCACTATAGCATGTGTACCCCTGACTTCGGCAGGGGGACTATTCATCTCCGTTTACAAAACCGGATATCAAGTTCTTATTCGCATAAATAGATTTCTTAAAAGAACAAATTTGATATAACGAAATCTACATATATTTATAGATAACAAACTTTTCATCATAAGGCAGGACTTAGCATTTTGAATCTTACCTCAAAAAGATATCTCGGTCAGATTAAAGAGGTCATAAAGAAGGCACAGGCGGGTAAGATATATCCTGTCTATCTGTTTATAGGTGACAGGCCCATTATCCATCCTCAAATAAATAAATTAATAGATTGCCTTATTCCAGAAGAGGCAAAAGATTTCAACTTAGAGATTTTGTCCCCTGATTCCTTTTCAGAGGGCAGGTTACTTGAGCTTCTGGGTACCCGAGGTTTTTTCCCAGGGCGTAAGGTTATCTTAATACAGGATCTTCCCTTACTGGTATCTTCAGATACCGCAAAAACCAGTTGGAAGAAGGCCCTGGCGGCCATCGAAGCGGATGATAATGATCGGGCGATAGAAATAATTGCACGGATCTTTTCTGATTTGAATATGGATCCGGTGGAGCTTAAGGGGCTTTCTGCGGAGCAGATAAAAGATGTTTTGAGCTGGCCTAGGGATTTAAGCATTACGAGTTTATCAGAATTCCTTGAAGTCCATTTTGGAGACATAAAAACTATAGAGCCCGTAAATACCGGCTCAGGAAATCGTCTACTCGCCTGGCTCGCTCAGAGGGCCGGCCCATCCCCTGCAATCATAATAATCGAATCCGAGATAGTGGACAAAAGGTGTTCCCTGTACAAAGAATTAAAAAAATATGGGCCTGTCGTGGACCTTGATAAGGAAAAAAAAGACAGAAAAGGTGGGACGGATTTTGCTATTGGCTTTATCAGTGATTTGATAAGGGAAAGCGGAAAAGAAACAGATAATAAGGCCATTAAGGTCATTATGGATCGGGTAGGTCATGAAGACCCTGTAGGTCTGAAGACAGAGATTCAGAAACTAGTAGCCCAGTCAGGGGATAGCGTAAGGATAACCGCCGAGGACGTCTGCGAACTGGTCGTAAGACACAGGGATGAAGAATTATATAACCTTACCAATGCCATTGGAGAAAAAGATCTGGGCAAATGCCTTAACAGCCTTAATTATTTATTAAATCAGGGAATTCATCCCCTTGCAATAATTAAGACCATTGCAAATTTTCTGCGTAAGATGATAATTTTGAGGACCGTTTTTGAATACGGGGCAGGCATTAAAGCAGTTAAGAATTTGCATTATGAAATTTTCAAAGATCGCATACTGCCTGAAATAAAAGAGAACTTGAAAAATGATACTCCTGATATCTTGAAGGGACA
>CAZPDU010000037.1:0-7246 GCA_964585405.1 uncultured Thermodesulfobacteriaceae bacterium
AATGGCGTTATCTGAATCATCCTGATTATGATTATAAGCTAATGCTGGTCCGCCTGTGGGGTCGTCCTGTCGGATGGTGGCTTGGTCGCATTGAAGGCAATACACTTTTGATCGGTGACGCACTTTTTGACCCCAGGGTTACACATGCTCCACAAGTAGGATTAATCTCATTGCTCCGGCTGATACGCAAACAGGGCCTTGAGATCACGGAAATCCGGGGTTGGTTTTCCAGACATCCAGAGTGGTGGACGAAGCGGCTATATGAGATGGGCTTTAGGGACCAAAGGGAGCACCAGAATCTGGACCTATGCTTTACAACCTTTGATGAGGATCTGTCTCCTGAAGAATTTTCTGAAATGATGTATTTTGCACACGGCGATAGTGATTTGTTTTAGTATTTATTTCAGCGGCTCGATAACTAAAACCGACTATGTTGGAAGAGCAAAGTTTTATACCTTATTCAACCAGTGATATTCCTTCAGGACCTTATCTGGTATTTGCTCCTCATCCTGATGATGAAACATTCGGTATGGGGGGGACAATCGCCAGGGCGACTCGGGCAGGTATAGCTGTTTATGTGGTTGTTCTGACCGACGGACAACAGGCAGGCGATGCCGGGACCCGAAGACATGAAGCTAAAGAAGCAGGCAAGATCCTTGGACTAATGGATATCTATTTTTGGGGATTGCCGGATCGCGAACTTCACAGGATAACTGATACGGAGTCACGCCTGCACGCAGTCCTTGAAAGCGTGAAGCCCAAAGTCGTCTTTCTTCCGGCCCCGCAGGAATTTCATCCTGACCACAGGGCCGCGAGTTATATGTTTTGGGAGGCCCTTAAGAAACTGGATTTTCCCGGCGAGCTTTGGCTTTATGAAATTACACGACAGGGCGAGGTTAACCGCCTGGTCGATGTTACACCGGTGATCCCCAGAAAGATCGAGGCGATCCGATGCTACTCCAGTCAAATCAATCAGAATAACTATGAGGCCGTTGCCCTCAGTTTGAATACAGCCAGATCATATACGCTTGGTCCGGAGGTAACGCATGCGGAAGGTTTTTGGCAAGCGGAGAGATGGAAGGCCAAGAGGCCTTTTGCAGCGTATATGCACTTGGTCCAGCGCTACAGATATGGTTTCATGCCGTCCGCGCATCCCTTGGTTTCAATTGTCGTCCGCACCAAAGATAGACCCCAACTCTTGAAGGAAGCCCTTGAGAGCATAGCAGCACAGACATATTCACCTGTAGAAATCATAGTGGTCAACGACGGAGGAGAAGATGTTTCATCACTGGTGGATTCCTTTGGCCCCACCTTTAAAAATATCAAGTTCATTCGGAATCCGGAGAGCCGTGGCCGTGCCGCTGCCGCCAACCAGGGCCTTAAGGCCGCAGAAGGAAATTGGATTGGATTTCTTGATGACGACGATGTGCTTGAACCCTCCGGCGTGGGAAATTTAATTGCTTGTGCCCTGGAAAGAGATGCAGGAGTCGTTTATGGGCAGGTCTTAAGGGAACACTATCTCTCCGACGGCACCAGAGATCCTGAGAGAGAGGACTGTCTTTATGACAGTGCCTTTGACCGAAATCGTCTGCTTGTGGGTAACTACATCCCTTTTAATGCCTTTCTTTTCAAGCGGGAAGTCCTGATCCGGTGCGGCCCCATTGCTGAAGATCTTTCCCTGTATGAAGACTGGGATTTGCTCCTTCGCCTGGCCGCTGATCATGAATTTTTATATGTCCCTGTATTAGTAGCACATTACAGGTGTTTCGGCACATCTACTGCCGAGGGCACCCGCTTTTCCGTGGAGGAGAGTATGTCGGCAGAGAATATAGTCAGGGAACGCTGGTGCTCAAGACTGGGTCCGGAGATTGTTAAGACCTTTCGGCGATACATAGACAGAGTGAAGACCGATCTTGTTTTCGGCCGTCAGTCGCGCGACAAGAAATCATCCATGTACGGTCTTATGAGTGATCTAGAGGAAACAGAAAACGAGCGGCGATTACTTCAGAAAACAGTTGAGTCAGTGACGGGAGAAAGAGATTTCTGGCAGGCACAGGTACGCCTTATGGAGACATCAATCTCATGGAGAATCACCAGACCACTTCGCTGGCTCAGGGCCTTTCAGCGGAGGCGGACAAAACCGCCTTTTGCCGAGTCCACCTCGCTTACGTCAATGGAATCAAGGGGCAAACAAGATCTTTGACGATAAGCACCATGATGTCATCGCCTGCACGAAGGATCCTCCGGCAGCACACCTAGAGCGTGCCATGGGAAATTGATGGTATAAATCCCCGCATGCAAAAGTTTAGACGGACGACTATCCGGGTTACTGCCAAATGCGCCCCGGGGTTCTATTGCAGCCGGAGCAGTTCACTTATATTATTGACCCTTGTTTTCTGCATGCATTACATTATTCTGCTCCAGCAATAATACAGCCAATTTTATTTATAAGGCCTGAAATATATGTTCGAAGGCAACACCAAAACAGCGATTACTATTGTCATTCCGGCTCATAATCACGAGCTTTACATACGGGACTCCATAGAAAGCATAAAAAATCAGTCTTTTCCCGACTGGGAACTTATTATCATCGATGATGGATCAACTGATAATACCAGAGAGATTGTAGACGAATATTCCCAAGATAAAAGGATACAGATAATACATCAGGAAAACCGGGGACTAAGTGCAACCCTCAACCGAGGGCTGAAGTTGGCCGGAGGGCGTTATTTTGGTTTTCTTCCCTCAGACGACGCATTTTATCCTGAAAAGCTGGATTTACAGCTGGAATGGCTGGAGGCGAGACCGGATCTGGCCGCGGTTGCCACTCACCAGACACTTATTGATCAGGAAGGCCGTACCATAAGCGATCACCCTTTAGTGGACTGGTTCGATATCAGACCAGAGGGCCGGCAGGACTTTCTTCTCGGCCTCCTTGAGCGCAACTTTATATCTGCGCCCTCTGTCCTTATGAGAACAGACGTGCTAAGGGAAATCGGTGGTTTTGATACTGAATGCGTCTATATGCAGGATTATGACCTGTGGTTTCGATTGCTTAAAGACCACAATATGATGATGCTTCAGAGACCGCTGGTATATTACCGGTGGCATGGTAAAAACCTTACCCGGGAGGCCACCCCTCAGTCAGAGGAAGAAAGGGCAAGGGTATTATACAAGGCCGCGGCCTCTTTAGAGCCCCAGGATATATTTCCTTGCCTGTCAGAAAATCCTCGACCGGAAATTATAGCGCAATGTCGTTCACTGCTGAACGAACGCCTCTACCTCAACCGTCCTTTGAATATAGAGGAATTACAGGCCGTATTCGACAATAAATTCAGGTCGCTTTTTGAACGGATCCAGACTCGATCTCCAGAGGCCGACGGCAGCCTCTATCCTTTTTTACCTGAAAGTGCAATTCCGTTCTCACCCCTGAATATAATGCTGGAAGTAACTTCTCTTGATCAGGGAGGTCTTGAACAAGTCGTCCATGACCTGGCCCTGGGGCTTCAAAAAAAGGGGAATCGTGCGGTGGTAGTGTGCACCGAGCGAGGGGGTAATATAGCTGAGAGGCTGAAATGCCAGGGCATAGATATAGAAATTTTGCCTGACACGCGCAAGGAGGAGGCATACAGGGAAATTCTATCTCGTTATGAAGTGGACATAGTCAACACCCACTACTCCTTTTTCGGGGTAAGGCTGGCGGCCGAAGCCGGTCTGCCTGTAGTAAGTGTGATTCATAATATCTATGCCTGGCTGGATGATAATATCCTGGGTGCGTTTCGTACGGTAGATCCTTTTATCAGTCACTACATAGCGGTATCTGATGATGTGGCAGGTTTTATGGCCCACAGATTCAGGGTGAAGAAAGAGCGCATAACAATTGTTCCCAACGGCCTGGACGTCGATACATGGCAGGCCCGCAAGGAACACACACCCGCTCAGGATCGGGAGGCCTTTGGTTTTTCTCCCGCCGACTATGTCTTTTTGACGGTCGCGGCCATAAACAGGACAAAGGGCCAGGACAGGATTATAAAGATATTTCCCCGGCTTCTTGAACATTGCCCTGATGTCAGGGCGTTATTTCTGGGCCAGGTGGTAGACCGGCAATTTCACAGATACCTGTTGCATCTAATCCATGAAAACGGATTAGAGGACAAGATTATTTTTGCACCTCATGTCCCTGATTCAACACCGTTTTATAAGATGGCGGATGCATTTGTGCTGCCGTCTGTGATAGAAGGGTGGAGCATGGCAATGATGGAGGCCATGTTTTTTGGTCTGCCCATTATTATGAGCGATGTAGGCGGGGCACGGACTGTAGTCGTCAGAGACGGTTTGGGCCTTTTGATCAATCCGCCTTACGGTGACCTGAAGAATTTAGAACCTCATTATCAGGAACGTTTTACTATGATGGCCGAGGACCCTGCACTTCCAGAGTTGCACAAGGCCATGAATCAATTCTGTAACCAACGCGATAAGTGGAAAAAGACCGGGGTGTCAGGGGTCAGCAAGGTCATTGATAATTACGCCCTGTCACGTACGGTCAATTCCTATGAAAGAATTTTCTGGTCGGTTGTTGCGTGCTCGAAATCGCATTTTTTTAAGCAGGCACAGCGTGAGAATATGGAGTTGAGAGAGGCCCTGAATTCCTCTCAGTCTATGATAGGACGTCTTGTTGATTTCACTCACATTAACGCTCGACTTGCAGATAAAGAGGGCCAATTACGGGAATATGAATCAAATATATCAATTTTGAGGGCTGAAAAGGACCAGCTCACAAGAGATCTTTGCGCATGGGAATCCCTCGTTCAGACTATTTATTCCTCCAAGGCCTGGCGTTTCGTATCTGCTTACAGAAAAACGCGACAGGGCCTGAGTCGAACCGTAAGAAGGACAGGCAGGAAAGTCATATTGGACTGGGGCATTGATGTCCCCAAAATGAAAAGAAAGGTTGAAGATTCGGCTACAAAGGCCGTGACCAGAGTCAGGGCAGCAGTTTCAGAAACAAATAACATTACTGTATCATTCACGGTCAATATACTTACCCCGTCCTTTTTTGACAGAGAAGGGAATAACATGTTTTTCGGGGGGGCGGAGCGCTATCTTATAGATCTGACCCATTTAATAAGGGATTGGGGTTACAACGCGGAGATCTATCAACCAGCAAGTTTTCCCTGGATCAGATATTATAGGGACATCAAGGTTAACGGCTTTGTTTGCGGTGAAGAGCTTGAAGAAATAGGACAGGCCTTTGACAAAACCATACCCAGAGGTTCCCTTACAATATACCATGCCTTTTATCTGACACCGGAAACCCGTTCCCAATCATGTCCCTCTATAGGCATATCCCATGGAAATTACTGGGACACATCTTCCTTCCAGGCATCCAAGGCGAATTTCGAGCGACATGTCCAAAAAATTCTCAATTCAATAAGACAGTTGAATAAGCTGGTTTGTGTAGATACTAATACTATTAACTGGCTGAGGGCGATTGACTATTATCTCTCTTCAAAGACAACCTATATCCCTAATTACGTGGATTTGGAACAATTCAAGCCGACTCCGCTTTCAGAGGGAGAGGAAACAGTTATCTGCTTTCCGCGCCGCTTGTATAAGCCAAGAGGTTTTTATCTGCTTTTGGAAAATGTTGATTTCTTGCTTTCCAAATATCCTAATGTACAAATTCATTTTGTAGGCAAGGCAGGTAAGGCAGAGGCTGATATCGTAACTAAATTGGTCAAAGAGTCGCACGGAAGGGTCCAGTGGTATAATTATCCCCCTGAAGAGATGTATAAGGTCTACGAGCGTTCCCACATAGTCTTGATTCCAACCGTATCCAGTGAAGGCACTTCTTTCTCGTGTCTGGAGGCAATGGCCTGCGGCCGGGCTGTAATAGCAACTGATGTAGGAGGTCTCCCTAATCTGATAATCGACGGCTACAATGGACGCATGATTCCCCCGAGAGCAGATGCACTGCGCTCGGCCCTTGTGGAGCTCATCGAGTCCCCCTCAGTCCAGAGAGATTTGGGACGCAAGGCCAGAGAGGTGGTAGAGAAGGGGTACTCAAAGGGCTTATGGGAGAAACGATGGAATAAAATTCTGGCTGAATTTCTGCCTGAGCAGGGATCAATCAGCTCGCAATCCCAGGAGCCGACCGTAGTCTATCCCCATACCCCGCCTATCAGGTGGTCCTTTATGCAGCAGAGGCCGCAGCAGCTCTGCCTGCACATGGCGGAAGCGGGTCTTCCAGTCTTCTTTTACAGTGACGATATGGAGGATGTCCGGCATTCATCCGGTAATCTGCAGATTCTTAGGCCAGGTGATGATCTCTATCTTGATTGTCCGGTATTGTATATTCACTATCCCTTTAACTATCCAAAGATTGAAAAGTACCTGAATCCCCTGGTGCTTTACGATGTGCTGGACGACATTAACATCTATTCAGGCTCGATGCTGGAAGAGGCCACAGGCCTTCACGATCGCCTGATGAAAGAGGCCGATATTGTAGTTTGCAGCTCCCGTCGCCTGTTGGAGAAACTGCGTATGGAAAGGGATGACGTGGTACTGGTACCGAATGCTGTCCGTCCCCAAGATTTTCAGAATGTAGATAGTCAAGCGCCTGATGACCTGGTTCACATTCTCCAGCGTGGCAGGCCGATCGTAGGCTATGTCGGGGCCTTCGGGGCCTGGTTTGACTTTGATCTTTACAACGAAGTTACAGAAAAGGCAGAGGACCTCTCTTTTATCCTGATCGGGCCTGATTACATGAAAAATATTCAAAAAATTGCCAGAAGAAAAAATGTGACCTGGTTGGGGGTGAAACCTTACGAGGTCCTGCCAGGGTACTATGCCCATATGGACGTAGGGATTATCCCCTTCATTCCGTCTGAGGTGACACACTGTACCTCGCCCATAAAGCTCTTTGAGTATATGGCCAGCGGAAAACCTGTAGTAACTGCGGATCTTGCAGAGTGCCGGGCCTATCCACCTGTCTTTCGGGCTTCTTCCGCGGAAGATTTTGTGAACTGTCTGAGAACCGCCGTAGAAACAGGCAAGACCTCCGAGTATCAGGCAAAAATTGCTCAGGTAGTAAAAGAAAATACCTGGGCAATGAGGGCGGAGGTATTGAATGACCTTATAAAAAGGGCATGGGAAAGAAGGTGCGGCGGCGGAAAATCGGAGTTACATGAACATAAAATTATGGCTTAAAGATATTGTCTGTACACCAGCCAGGTGGGCAGGGATC
>CAZPDU010000038.1:0-10585 GCA_964585405.1 uncultured Thermodesulfobacteriaceae bacterium
CCTGGGGTCATCCCTCCGAGGAAAAATATTGACTTGAAGCCCTTCCGGAAGTTCAGCAGGGACGTCCTTTAAACTATGAACGGCAATATCCGCTTTCCCCTTGAGAAGGGCATCCTCGATCTCCTTTACAAAAAGTCCCTTGCCACCAACCTGGGCCAGAGGTACATCCAGGATTTTGTCCCCTTTAGTAGTGAATTTGACAATATCTACATTGACCTCAGGCCAGTATTTTGCAATCTCTTCTTTGACCCAGTTACTCTGTATAAGAGCCAGCGCACTTTTTCTGGTAGCGAGTCGCAACGTTTTCCCAGTTTTCATATTAACCCCTGCAGGAACTGCAGTTAGAACTTGTACAACCTTTACACCGACCGCTTGATTTTTTTCCTGTCCCCACAAACTTATGGCCGGTCTTAAAAGCAAAGGATGAGACCTTCTTTTGTGCCCGCAAGGAGTCGCATTTGGGGCATTTGATATCAGCTCTTGACCCAAGTACCAGTTCCTCGAACTCCTCTCCGCATTCATTGCAGATGTACTCAAAAATAGGCATTTCAAATTCCCTCCATAATTTAAATGGTACGCTGACTTTTTTGAATATACTCAAATAGTACTGTTATCCATAATCGTAAAAATCTATGCCAGGCTGTTTTAAAATGGGCATTTCAATACTGCCAACTCGAAGCCCCAAGAGCAAGATATCGAGTTAATTCAGTTATCAACTAATCAGCTTGTCTCTTCCAGCCTGTCCAGGATGCTTGCGGCCAGCAATGGAAGCATAATTTCGTGATGGCCTACTAGGTTGAACCCTTGGCCGCCTTCCAGGTTGGGTCTTTGAACTACGTTGGTCAAAGGTCTGTAGTGACGGATAAAATCGAAATTGGCGGTAGTAAAATTTTTTACGGGGAAACCCAAATTACGGACAAGTGTCAAGGCCTTGAGAAAGACTTCAGGTAAGAGCACAGCAGAACCTATATGGAGTAATACACCTTGATCGAGTTTGGCAACCAGACGACAAAAAAGTCTAAAGTCATAAAGTGATGCCTTGCCTGTGGCAGCACCATCTACGCTTGGATGAATATGAATTATATCAGTACCAAGGGCCACGTGAACAGTCACGGGCACTCCCAGTCGAGCTGCACTGGCCAAAAGACTCTGACTGTTATAAGGAAATCCCTCTTCAAGCAGCGCATTTCCTACTGTTTCTCCAAGGCCTTTTCCTTTCTGGGCGGCTTTGCATATGGATTGATTAAGAAACTCGCCTGTTTCCCTGGCTGCCCCGAATTGACCTTCACCAAGAACTGCTGCTACATCCTCGGAAGTCTTGCCTGCCATTGCTATCTCTGAATCATGAATAATTCCTGCTCCATTTAAGGCAATACCGGCAAGGATTCCTCTCTCCATGAGCCCTATCAGTATTGGATTCAATCCAACCTTAATCACATGGGCACCCATAGCTAGCAATACGATACGGTCGTTGCGCACTGCAGCGCAAACCGCATGAACAACATCCTTAAAATCTTTTGCAGCTAGCTGTTTAGGCAGTAACTCCAAAAAATCCTTTAACTTTAGGCCGGGAGAGACTGATCGAGCAAAATCAGATACTGTAACCTTACTGGGACGATCATATAATGAATAGGTCTTTAGCCCTGAGGGATCTATGGGTTCAGGATAGCTCATATATAATTATACCGAACCAAAAATTCGTCTCTCCACAAGATCGCATAACAGGTGACCAAAAAAAATATGGACTTCCTGAATCCGTGCGGTATCGGAGGACGCCGCACGTATGACTAAATCACAACACTGATCCATCTTTCCACCATTCTCTCCGGTAATACCCACTGTCTTTGCCCCAATTTCCTTGGCAACAAAGAGTGCTTTTAGCACACTAGGTGAATTTCCGCTAGTGCTGATTCCGAAAATCACGTCCATGGGATTGGCAAATGCCTGGACTTGTTTGGAAAATACCTGGTCAAAGCAATAGTCGTTTGATATTGCAGTGAGGACAGATGTGTCTGTGGTAAGGGCAATGGCAGGAAGTGGTTTTCTCTCTATACGGAAACGGTTTACAAACTCTGCTGCTATATGTTGAGCATCAGCTGCACTTCCTCCGTTTCCGAAGAGAATCAGCTTTCCGTTTTTTTCAAAGGCACTGCATAACCATTGTGAAAGCTCAATGAGCTTTTGGCCGCATGACTCGAGACTCTCTCTATAGGCAGTTGTAGCATCCTTAAGGGCATTTTTAAAAAAATTATTATAATCTATGGAATTCATTTCAATAAATAAATACTGGAACCCATGATTGTCAACCTTAAAGGAAGGATATAGTGAATTGCATCATATATTGACCGTATCAATTTTTTAATATAACTTTATCAACCCTATAAGCCTTGGATTTATATTATTATAATATGGTTCTGATGAGAGGAGTAAATCTCGGTGGGTAATATCCCTGAAAAAATTATACTTAAAGATGACGGTACCATTTCCGTGCCGGATCTTCCGATAATTCCCTGCATTGAAGGTGATGGTATAGGCCCTGACATCTGGAAGGCGACCAAGCTGGTACTGGATGCTGCAGTGGAAAAGGCCTATAAGGGCAAGAAAAAAATCTCATGGAAGATGATTCTCGCAGGTGAAAATGCCTATAAACAGGCCGGAAAATGGCTTCCACCTGAGACTATTGACATCATCAGGGATCATATAGTCGCAATCAAGGGGCCTCTTACAACACCGGTTGGCGAAGGAATAAGGAGCCTTAACGTTACTTTGAGGCAGGAGCTGGATCTCTATGCCTGTGTTAGGCCCGTACGTTACTTTAAGGGAACTCCGTGTCCGGTTAAAAGGCCGGAAGATATGGATATGGTCATTTTTCGTGAGAATACCGAGGATGTATATGCAGGAATAGAGTGGCCGGAGGGGAGTGAAGACGCCAAGAAGGTCATCCGGTTTCTAAGGGATGAAATGAGACAGGACATCAGGGCGGATTCGGGAATTGGCATAAAGCCTATTAGCCGTTTTGGGACCCAGCGCCTGGTAAGAAAGGCATTACGCCATGCCATTGATAAGGGTAAGTCCAGTATAACTCTGGTCCATAAAGGCAATATCATGAAGTATACGGAAGGGGCCTTTAAAAACTGGGGCTATGAGCTGGCAAAAACCGAGTTTCCTGAAACAACAATCACTGAACAGGAGCTGTGGGACAAATATAAAGGCATACAGGCAGAAGGCAAAATTGTGATAAAGGATCGAATTGCAGATGCCATGTTCCAACAAATCCTTCTTAGACCAAGGGAATACAGTGTACTAGCCCTGCCTAACCTGAACGGAGACTATATCTCCGATGCCTGCGCGGCCCAGGTAGGAGGACTGGGCATGTCGCCCGGTGCCAACATAGGTGATGGTTACGCCCTTTTTGAAGCAACTCATGGCACGGCGCCTAAATATACCGGTCTGGATAAAGTCAACCCTAGCTCCCTTATCTTATCCGGTGCAATGATGCTCGAATACCTCGGATGGAAAGAAGCCAAGGAAAAAATCCACAGTGCCCTTGAGGCGGCTATTGCCAGAAAAGAGGTAACCTATGACCTGGCAAGACAGATCGAAGGTGCAACTGAAGTAAAGTGTTCAGAATTTGCCCTATCCATTGTTGAGTCCATGTAGGTTGCAAAGGTCCCTTCTTCAGCTAACCCTTGTCATAAGGGACATCCTTTTCCCCCCATGCTGTGCCGCCTGCAAAGTTAGATCTGTTCATTCAAGAGTCCATCTATGTAGCGATTGCCTTGAGTCTATAAAGTCTATAGAACCTCCGATCTGCACCGTCTGCGGCCAGCCGTTTCACGGCCCTCAGGGTTCTGACCACATATGTGGCCAGTGCATAAAGAATCCACCGTCCTTTGATACTGCTCGCTCAGTATTTCGGTACTACGGGGCTGTAAAAAGCCTTATTCATAAAATTAAATATAATGATGACGGATATGCCTTAAGGGTCCTTTCCTTTCTGGTTAAGGATTTCATGCCATCTAATGACCAAAAGCCAGACATGGTAATCCCTGTGCCATTACACCCAAAACGTCTAAAGAAAAGGAGCTTCAATCAGTCCCTTCGACTTGCAAAGGCGATCTTTACAGATATTCCCTTAGGTATAGACATTCTCATCAGGACATTGAATACCAAACCCCAGACGGAACTTTCAATGGAGGAACGACCCGGAAATGTAAGAAATGCCTTTGAGGTCGCGAGACCTCTGCCGAAAGGAGCGATGAGAATACTCCTTGTCGATGATGTGTATACCACAGGGGCTACTGTCAAGGCTTGCGCAAAGACTCTGAAAAGGGCTGGGGCAAGAGAGGTCCATGTGTTTACAATTGCAAAGACCTTAATGATTAATCCTGAATAGATCTTTTTTGGTCTGACATGAACAATTTTCCACAATGCTGCCCATGAGATCGGATTTTCAGAAAAGGATATGGCCCCTGGTCATCTCCTCTTTTTGCAGAAAAAATTTTTGAGATGGAAACCTCAGAACGTTACGGCCAATTGACCGAAGGCCAAGTCTCGCGTATTTCTCTTGAGGCTGTCTTCTCCATCATATTCATCATATAGATAGCCAACTGAAAGAATGGTATTTTCAAAGACTTCTTGATTGAAATTAATCCCATACCTATCTCTTGGAAATCCAAGTAAGTCACAATCGTTTGAGCCGGCATATTGTAAGGCGATTTCGAGATTTCGCCACCAGTTGTAGTTGTATCCCAGCTCGAAATTCCACACTTCTGAGTTATTGATTTTACCTTCGTACATTTCCGCATCATATATCTTAACACTATCAATCAAGGCCATATACTCTGCATCAAAAAAGACGCCTTGACAGCTGATATGGAAATAGGCTGCAGTGCCGGCGCCGTAATCATCAATTTCCAGGTTGTGGTGGTGCAGCGACTCCTCTATCCAGTCAGAATCAGTAAGGTTGGATATGTAAGAAGCCCCGACAAGCAAATCCATATCATGATCATCACATTCATAGGCATAGTTGGCATCGAATCCATAAGTTTCAATAACGTTGTCACCATCACCCATTTCCTCTACATCACCGTTGAAGACATAGCCGCAGAACGTGATACCCGAGTATTCAGCTCCGATCAATAGGGCCTTTTCATTAGTCTCGCCCATTAAAAGAGTAAGCGGCGAATCAATGCCCATGTCATCCGGAAAATGAGTCAGGTACGCTCCAAAAGGCACAAACATTTTCCCAGCCTTAAGAAAAGCCGGTGTTACCTCGGGATTTGCAATGGTGATAATGGCCTCTTCTACGTCAAAATTTGTCTCCTCTCTTATACCATCATAAAGATCGATTGCTCCGGACGGATCTTCATATATAAGGATGGTTTCCGCGCGCACCCAATCATTGACCTGTGCTCCAATTCCCACTTCCACACTGGTCATCGAAAGATCACTATCCTGCCGATAACCTTTATATCCTTCATTCATATCAGTGCTGTGATAGGCTGCGCCAAATTCAAGCAGGCCGTGAATATGTATAGTGTCTTCTATGTGTCCCAGTAACGACTCTGCCATACCATGCCCCGGTTCTTCAGCTGCACCATGCCCTGTTTCTTCAGCTGCCTTCATTTCTCTGAGCTGGTATTCCACCTGCATGAGTCGTTCTGTAAGTGCCTGATTCTGCTTAATTAACTCCTGTACCTGTTGTTCCAGATCTTCCTCTGCTGCAAGAGAATTAGGGACCCACAAAACCATTCCAACTGCTGCCATGCACAATCCTAAAAACAGCGTCTTAAAGGCCTTTAAAATACATAATTATTTCCCCTGCGTTAGCTCAGCATGGTTTTATTACAAACTAATCATCTTTACTGTAATTAATATAAACGCCCCTTAACGAAAATACCAAGCAACAGAAAATCACCTTGTCAAGAACTGGGGAGCTGAAAATATGCGCTTATCAGGATCTGGCCGTAGAGTTACTATCAGTTCCCAACTCAAATCCGCGTCTATTCTAATGAACGTGTTTCGAAATTATTTCAGTAATTATAAAATTCAACACTTAACCTTAAAAAAGACATTAGTGACAAGGAATTACTGAATGCGCCATTTTTCCGTTTCACGTCGGATCTCTTCCGTCTTTTGCAGCTCGAAGCGGAGACGGCTCAGCTCCTTTTCCAGATTTTCCGTCTCTTTCTGTAGGTTATTAAGACTTGATTCCTTTTTATTATACTCAGATTCCAGTTGAAAAAGTTTTTCTTCAGTAGCCAGAAATTTCTCCACCAATTCAGCCTCTCCAGGATTTTTAAGCTCGCAAGCTTCGGAGCGTATTATCCTAACGTACTCATTTTCGGCCCCGTCAAAAACAAACAAATAGAATGCCGCCCTGCATTCATAATCAGGGTCATCAAGCAATGTCCTCAGATTGGCAACGGCCTCATCAACCCTGCCATCTCTCAAAGGTATGGTGGCCTCTTCCCATTTATCAGATATACGGAGCTTTTCTGGGACTGTCGTTATACACCCAACGACCAATGTCAAGAGGAATATGGCAAAACAGACCAGAAAACAGCACCTTTTCCCTGTAAAACTGCAATATCTTCTGGTGGTGGACTTTCTACCCAAATCTTACCTCCATGGGCCAGAATAATTTCTCTGGCAATTGCCAAACCTAGGCCTGATCCGTCTTTTCTGCGTAATGTTTGAATCTGATAAAATTTATCAAATATCTTTTCTGTTTCAGATTTATCTACTCCGGGACCCGCATCAATAATACCAATTTTCAACCACTCTTTACCATTTTCATCGGTATAATCCAAGGTGATCTTTATTTTCCCGTTTTTTGGACTGAACTTTACTGCATTGTGTAAAATATTCATAAATGCACCGAACAGCCTTTCTTCATCAACGGGTATATCCTTTCTCAGTTCTGATAAGCTAACTAGCTCCACATCAAGATTCTTTTTGTGTGCCATGGGTTCTAAGATCTTGATGATATCAGAAAATACCTTTGTAATATCTACTCGACGTTTTTCAATAGCCTTAAGTCTTGCCTTCAGTCTGGAAAGGTGAAGAAGGTCATCTATCAGGCCATGGAATCGGTTCATACTTTCATTTAATATAATTACCAATTTTTGCTGATCTTTGTTTAACTCACCTATTTGGGGCTCAGAAAGAAGCTTGGCAGCTTCCATCATGGAAGTCAGAGGGGTCTTGAGTCCGTGGCTCACCATTCCTATAAAATCAGATTTCAGTTTGTCCAGGTCCTTGAGCCTTATAGCCATATCATTAAATGCCTCAGCGAGCTTTCCCAGTTCATCCCTTGACTCTATGGCAATAGGTTGGTCGAAATAACCTTGACCAACAATTTCAGTACCGTGGCGGAGGTGATCTATCGGCCTTTTTATATATTTATAGAGAAACCATGTGGTAAAAAAAACAAAGGAAATAATTGCTCCTGCCAACACAAATATGGTTATTTCCCTTGCCTGCGAGCTAAGAGACGAGATTGTAGAAGATCTGAGACCGATAGCTCTTTGTGCTCTTTTTTCCAGATCGCCAAGCCCTGTCCTTATGTTAGATATTATGGCCTTAACTTCGTTTTCTCGCTGGACCTCAGCCGCGGTAATCTCCGGAGGGCTATTTTTAGGTAAGCCTGCATTAGCGACCCTGGCAAGCTCTTCGAGTTTATCTAGATCAAGTTGAATGTTACGGACAGTTGATATAATCTCTTCAGGACCGTCTCTCTGCACACTGATCAAATTGTCTTTAAAGTCACGTATCAATGACATAAGAGACTGATAAGCATCCTCTTTGTATAAAGTTACGAGACGACGTCCCTCAGCTTCCATTGAAGGTGGTATTGCTTTAAGCTGTTCTATGGTTTTAGATAGTTCCAGATCGTGTTTGGCTACGCTTGTGGCAAAACGTTCTAGCTTTGATAGATTGTAGATTGATACCACACAAGGTAATATCATAATGGACAAAAGTATCAGGTAGCCCAAAAAAAGCTTGTTAAATAGGCTTAAGCCGTTTTTAAATAGTTTCATAATTAACTTGCGTCGCAAAAAGTCTGAACCATTATTTACGACTTTAGCATAACCCAAACATTTCTCTCAACAGGAAATAAAAATAGAAAAGGAAATGACCGAGCCTTCCAATATCAGAACAGTGGATAAAAGTACAAATTCAACAGCCATGATCCTTCTCGTTGATGACGAAAGGAACATACTTCTAACGACAAAAATGCGTCTAAAGCTATTTGGCTATGATAACGTAATTACAGCCTCAGATCCTATAGAGGCCCTCAAAATATTTAAGAATAACGAGGGGAAAATAGATCTTCTCTTGTCCGACCAGAAAATGGACGAAATGACTGGAAAAGAACTCATGGAAGAGTGTCTTAAGATAGATCCTGACCTTCAGACCATTATTTTCACTGCATATGGAACTATAGAGAAGGCAGTTGAGGCTGTAAAGGCCGGGGCGTACTCTTATGTCGAAAAACCGATAAATCATGAAGACCTGGCCTTGAAAATAGAAAAGGCCCTTGAGAAAAGACAGTTATTGAAAAAGGTGGCTGATCTTGAACGTATAGTGGAAGATCAATTCCATTTTGCGGACATGATCGGTACCAGCCCACAGATAAGGGCCGTATTCAGGCGAATTGTACAGGTTGCCCCTATTGAAAGCACTATAACCATCTACGGTGAATCAGGAACTGGAAAGGAATTGGTAGCTAATGCCATACACTTCCACAGCCCGAGAAAAAACGGACCTTTTGTAGCTGTTAATTGCGCGGCCATTCCGGAGACATTACTGGAAGATGAATTTTTTGGACATGCAAAGGGGGCATTTACAAGTGCGGTAACCAGCAAAGTGGGCTTCTTCAGACAGGCCCATAAAGGCACACTGTTTCTGGACGAAGTTGGTGAAATGAGCGAGGCCATGCAGGCCAAGCTGTTGAGGGTCATAGAAACAGGAGAGATAAAAGCCCTTGGGAACGATCATGTACACAAAGTAGATGTGAGACTGATTGTGGCCACGCAGAGGGACCTCGGCAAAATGGTTAAAGAAGGTAGGTTTAGAGAGGACCTGTATTACAGAATTCATGTAGTACCAATCAACATTCCTCCCTTGAGGGAAAGGAAAGAAGATATTCTTCTGTTAATGCAACACTTTTTTAAGAAATACGAAACGAAGATGGGTAAAGATATCAAGAGAATTCAGGGCGAGGTCATTGATAATTTTCGAGCATATAACTGGCCAGGGAATGTCCGTGAGTTAAAAAACGTCATTGAATATCTTGTCGCCGTTTGTACTGGAAATACTATAACCATCGATATGTTTGCAAATACGTCTCTGGCCAAAAATTGTCTTCCACAAAAAAAGATGCCGCTAAGACAGGCCAAAGATCAGTTTATCAAAAAATATCTGGAAGACCTTTTCAGGATTACCAAAGGCAATGTCAGTAAGGCTGCTGATTCCGCCGGGTACTACCGGGCTGATTTCTATAAACTCTTTCAGAAATATGGTCTGGATCCCAAGGATTATCGCAGTGACAAAAAGGATGTAAAAACAGATAACATATATGCTGAATGAAAAAATCTCATATGTACGTTGACATATTGTATTTAAGGAAGATATATTAACATATTTGATCTAATTTAATTCAAAACAGGAAGGGGGGATACCCTTGGCGATTGTGGTAGAAGTCCAGGAAAGCCTGGAAAAGGCTCTCAAGGTGCTAAAGAAAAAGATGCAGCTTGACGGGCTTCAGCGGGAATTGAAAAATCGTCGCTTTTACGAAAAACCAAGTATAAAAAAACGACGGAAAATGCAGGAGGCTGAACGCAGACGACGTAAAGCCAGACGTAGACGTCATTAATAATTTAATTCAATTGATTGAGAGAGCTAGGTCTAGTCTGGCTCTCTTAATCATTATATTGTAGCAGATTCCAATAGCTGTTTTGCATTAAAATTTTATTTATGCCCTCTTTCCTATCAAGACCCTATCTTTGCCTGACAGATCTTTTCTGATCTCAACATATTTATATATTCCGGTATTTTTGCTCATCTGCAAGACATTTTCCCCCTGATCGTGTCCAATCTCACAGATAAACCATGCACCTTTACTAAGTATACTGGGAACGGTTTTTATAAGTGTTTCAATATCCTCAAGCCCATTTTTTCCGCTATAAAGTGACATCTTTGGTTCATATTTTAATATTTCTTTTGCCAGAAGCCTTTTGTCCTTTTTGGCTACGTAAGGTGGGTTACTGACAATGAGATGGAATCCCTTTTTCGTGCTGGATGTTCCTTTTTCACTCGCAGAAATAACGGTTTCACACAATTTAAAGGGCTCAGTCCAGTCCCCCTGCACCAGGCTCACCCTGGATTCCAATCCGTGTCTTTTTACATTTTGGTGTGCTACGATAAGTGCGGAAAATGACCTGTCTGTCGCCACTAAAAAGGCTTCAGGAATCTCGTGGGCAAGTGCTAATGCAAGTATGCCGCAACCCGTACCCAAATCAAGGATACTCGGCCTGCGCCATCCTTCCTGCTTCACAAGGGCAAGAGCGATTTCCAC
>CAZPDU010000039.1:0-7614 GCA_964585405.1 uncultured Thermodesulfobacteriaceae bacterium
TAGGAAGAGAGGCAATGGGCTTTTCCGTTGAAGAATCTCTGGCAGCAGGTATGGCATGGGATGCCGTCCATCTCACGGTAATGGGGCTAAGGGCATCAGATACTGCTACTCATAGAGGTCTGCAGAAGGCCCTTGAGGAACTCGATCAAAGCTACTACGGGGTAATGGGTATATTTGAGCCCAGCGATAGGGATCACTCAGGCCTTGCGCCAAGTTCTCTCATCGTCCTTGAAAGGAGTAAAAACGGCTGGAGGCCATTAAAATCCTCAAGCAGGCCCTGAATTCTCTGAATAGACCCATTTGCCGCTAATTTTTATATGTTTTTCCAGAACTGACCGGCATTAAACAGGAAACAATCTAGTCTTTCTCGCCGACGTGCGCCCGGAGTTCCAAGAGTTTGTGATAGACCTGCTCCAGGAGTTCCGTCACCGGACCGTGTTTGTTTTCCCCTGATTGCGCGTATGTCTTGGTTATTTCGACTGCTTGACGCAGGCACTCTTCCTTTGCGTATATCTCAAGTTTCATTGTTGATTACCTTCGGGCCATCTGTAAAACCCACCTTTTGCCCTTTGACTGAGTCAGTCTTAGGGGAAAAATGCTCATTTACTCACAGTACAATGCGCTTTTTTTATCTCTTCGCGCCTTGCCCTAAAACAAAATTTTGGGTCTTGCCGGCGCCTCTCTTTCCTTAAGGGCTTGATTCGAGTGAATCTAAAAAATCTTGTAATTCTGATTTCAGTTTTCTAAGGGCCTTTCCCCTGTGACTCAAGCTGTTTTTTTCTTCCGGTGAAAGCTGGGCCATGGTGCGGTCAACCGAGGGTATGTAAAAAACCGGATCATAGCCGAAACCCCTGTCTCCTGTGATTTTTTTGGTAATTTCACCCTGGCAACTGGCCTCAGCGCTTATCCAACGACCGGATGGATGATAGACTACGATCACACAAGTAAAGTGAGCGCCTCTCTTGTCTGAAGATACCCCCTGAAGCTCAGTCAGGAGTTTTTCATTATTGGAGGCATCAGAGGCATTTTCCCCTGAGTAGCGGGCCGAGTAAATACCAGGTGCCCCGTTGAGGGCGTCTACCTCAAGTCCTGAGTCATCTGCAAGGGCCATTATTCCCGTAGCTTCCGCAACGACTTTGGCTTTCTTGAAGGCGTTCTCCATGAAGGTCGTTCCGTCTTCCTCTATATAAGGGGAGTCTTCTGTGTTATCCAGAGAAACGATATCGATATCAAGGTCGGAAAAAAGTGTCTGGATTTCTTTCAGCTTTCCTTTATTGCGGGTGGCGAGTATCAATTTTTTTCTCTTCATAAAACCTGACCTGTATAAAGAGGAATAATGCCCAAATAAAAAATTTAAAGGCACTAACTCCCCGTGGTAACAATCGCCTCACCAATATCTTTACGTATTGGACTGAACTCTATGGATACTGCGTTTGCCGGACAGATGGAAAGGCATCTGAGGCACCTGATGCAGGATTCCGAATTTATTCCATCCCGGCCGTTATAAAAAGATACTCCGGTAGGACATACCTTCAGACATGCCCTGCACTGCACGCACCGGTCAGGATGGAAACGCAACTGCAGCCAGCTTACCCTGTTAAAAAGGCCGTAAACAGCACCCAAGGGACAGACTGCACGGCAGAAGGCACGGGATGTAAATACACACCAGGTCAAGAGCAGTATCAATATTATCACCTTGAATGCAAACAGCCAGCTGACAGCGCTGCGCAGCCCATGATCCAGAGAAAGCAGAGGAATGCCGGCCTCCAGCGTCCCGGCCGGGCAGATATACTTGCAGAACCAGGGGAAGCCGTAACCTGTCAGGTCTGCTATGAGCAAAGGCAGCAAGACTACAAAGACGACAAGAAATAAATAGGGTCCTCTTCTAAGGGGCCTCCATAATGAAATCTTTGGAACCGGAAGGAGAAACAGCCACTCCTGCAGCAGGCCAAAGGGGCAGATCCAGCCACATGGCATTCGGCCCGTGACAGAACCTACAAGGCCAAGACTTCCCAAAACATATGCCCCTATATGCAACTGTCCCATCTGTAGGCCGGGGCGCAGGGCCGCCAGAAGATTCTGAAGTGCACCAAGGGGACATGACATGGTGGCAGCGGGACAGGAGTGGCAATTGAGTCCGGGGAAACATATTTTCTTGAGAGGTCCTTGATATATAGGGCTTTTCCACAGAAAAAGCCAGTAGGCGTTAGCCAGCAATGTGAAGAGGTACTGGCTTCTTCTCCGCATACCTTCCATCAGCCGATCCCCATGCAGCTGAGGCATACGGTAACGGCTTTATTCCAGACTGCATGTACCTCGCCGGACCAGATTCCCATTATCAGGAGTGCAATAAAGGCAAATGTCGTAAAAAGAGGAAGATAACGCCTCATTCGAGCCTTCTTTTGACCGACTCTGCCTTCTGCCCCAGATGCACCTCTTTGTCGCGGCGGTCATCTATCTTCATAACTGTGTATACCCGTTTTGCCCCATTAGAAAAAGTGCTTTCGTGCAAGGCCTTTGCTACGGCAAGGAGCTGATCAATATCTCCTTCAATTATTGTCCCCATATCCGTAAGCTCATATGGAAGCCCATGCTCTGCGAGCCGCCTCTGCATGTCTACCACAAACTCACCCAAACTTGTGGAGCCGGTTCCAAGGGGCGAAACATTTATTTCCATTAGTGCCATGGCAATATCTCCTGTGAACCTTTTGCAGGCCCTGTCTTCAGACGAATGGATGTATGAATCAGGATCTGCTCCACCGCCACCGGGGGTAGCGGACATCCTTCCAGTACCTGGGTACAAACAGTACGGCAATGGTATACAGTTCCAGACGTCCTGCCAGCATGCATATGATCAAGACCGCCTTTGACAGGTCAGGGAGCCCGGCGAAATTACCGCAGGGGCCGACGCCTCCCAGCCCCGGACCTATGTTGTTTAAAGTAGCAATGACCGCAGTAGATCCGGTAATTATGTCTGTCCCCTGCGCGGTTACTATCATGGTCGCACCAACAAATACCAGCATATAAAGAGAGAGATAGCCCAGTATGGACTGGATTACCTCTGCCGGGACCTTATGCCGGTCGAGCTTAATGGTCTCCACTGCCTTGGTGTGAATCAGTTTTCGTAGCTGCATTCTGGTAAACTTCCAGAATATAAGTATCCTGACCTGTTTGATTCCGCCCGTGGTGGATCCCGCCATGCCTCCCATGAACATAAGGGTAATCAGGGTAATCTTGCATATTGGTGCCCAGCTGTCAAAATCCGCTGTGGTAAAACCGGTGCCGGTCAGTATGGACCATCCCTGAAAGGCTCCGTATCTCAAACTGTCTGACCATGAGCCGTATGCACCGGACAGGATATTTACAACCAGAAACAATACAGTGGCAAAAATACCGATTCCCAGGTAAAAGCGAAGCTCTTCGCTTTGAGCGAATGCCCTGAAATTACCTGACAGCAGGCGGTAATGAAGGGAAAAATTTATTCCGGCGAGGATCATAAACACGGTTATAATGGTATCGATCCACGGACTGTGAAACGCGGCTATGCTTTCCGTCCTGGTGGAAAATCCTCCCGAAGACAGGGTGGAAAAGGCGTGGCAGACGGCATCAAAGAAGTTCATGCCGGCCATCATAAGCAGCCCTGTCTCCGCTGCGGTAAGTATTAAGTAAACGCTCCACAGGATTCGGGCCGTATCCTGTATTCTGGGAACAAGGCGATCCTTGGTAGGACCTGCCATTTCCGCCTGAAATAGCTGCATACCCCCGATTCCCAGTATGGGCATGATGGCCAGAGAGAGGACTATGATCCCCATTCCCCCCAGCCAGTGAGTGAGCGCCCTCCAGAAAAGCAGGCTGGGCCCCAGGACTTCTACCTCCTCCAATATGGTGGCACCGGTGGTGGTAAAGCCGGACATGGATTCAAAGCAGGCATTGAGATAGCTCGGTATGGCACCGGAGAGATAATAGGGCAATGCCCCTAGGGCGGCAGCAGCAAGCCAGCCAAAGGCCACAATGGCAAAACCTTCTCTGTGGCCCATCTCAGGCTCTGAAATACAGGACCAGGCCAGCACTCCTCCAAGCAGGAATCCGATGGCGCTGGACATGATAAAGAACTGCCAGTTCCCATCATGGTAATATATACTGAAAGCTATGGGTAACAGTAAGGCGACAGAGAGGAAGATAAGGAGCCAACCCAATAGGGCGCCGATTGTACCCAGTCTCATGATGCCAGGAACTGTTCCACCAGGGGAATCGCCTTCTTCATACTGAAAATTATCAGTCGATCTCCGGCCTCCAGTACGGTGTCTCCCGAGGGAATGATCACCTTTCCCTGCCTGACCAGGGCCCCGAGATTGGTATTCTCAGGGAAGCCGATGGATCTTAACGGTTTATCCGCATGCAGCCAACGATCAGGGACCACCAGTTCCACCACCTCTGCCTCGCTTCCAAGCAGTGTGGCCACTGAGATTATAGCGCCCCGCCTCACAAAACGTAAAATCATGTTGGCTGCTACCAGCCGGGGGCTGAGTGCAACGTCTATTCCCAATTTCCCAAGAAGCGGAATGAAATCAGGACGGCTTATGCGGGTTATACACTTCTTAGCTCCATGATATTTGGCAAGTAGGCTGGAAAGGATATTTGTGGTATCTTCATCTGTGACCGCCACCACGAGATCCGTGGTATCTACTCCTTCTGACAGCAAATCACGGGCGTTCAGACCGTCAAAGTTAAGTACTACGGCATTATTCAGATGCTCAGCAAGATACTCGCATCTGGAAGGATCGACCTCTACCAGGGCTACATCTATCTTTTGTTTTCCCATGGCCTTGGCTACCCTGAAGCCGACCTGACCCCCTCCGATGATAAAGACCTTTGCAGGCGCGGTACTCCAAAGATTGAACAGATCCTCCACTGCCGCCATGTCCTTGCGCTTTACAATCAGGTAAATCCGGTCCTCGGTCTGAATGGTGTCACACCCTCTGGGGAGGATGGTTTTACCTTCCCTGACAATGGCTACTATTACAAAATCGTAGAGACCTCTTAAATCTTTAAGGTCAGCCAGTGTAATATTACAGATAGGATTGCCTTCCTTTACCTGATAACCCACCAGTACGACCTCCCCGTGGGCGAAATCGACCACCTCAAAGGCCTCTGACATCTTGCTGATCCTGAGTATCTCCTCTGCCATGACCTGGTCGGGGTTGATCAGGAGATCTATACCCAGTTGCTGCTTATTCAGAGGAGAAGCGCCGGAAAAATATTCTTCATTTCTGACCCTGGCCACACGGCGCAATACGCCGTATTCCTTGGCTATGATACAGGCAATCAGGTTGACCTCGTCTATGTCGGTGACAGCAATAAAGAGATCGGCCTTTGAGATATTCGCCTGTTCCAGGATACCGGCAGAGGCCCCGTTTCCCTCAATGCAAAGCATGTTGAGGTCCCGTTCCACGCGTTTCAGGCGGTCTGCATTTCTGTCTATAAGAATTACTTCGTGGCCCTCTGCAGAGAGTTGCTGACAGATGTGACGACCTACTTCACCAACTCCAATGACGACTACACGCATGTGATACCCTCAAAACCTTTCGGTTTCCACTGGAAATATATGAGAACATGTACTAAAGACAATGGTTTATTCCTAAGACCGCAGGGGAATATGGTTGGTTACAAAAAAGCAGAGCCGTTTCAATGCAAAGCACAGGCTATAATCAGTTTCGTTCAGTATGGCTATACCGGCAAAAAATAAAAAACGATTGCCGTCCGATTGACTGCAATCCGCTTGATGTTGGAGGCGGCGCCCGGACTTGAACCGGGGAATAACGGTTTTGCAGACCGTCGCCTTAGCCACTTGGCTACGCCGCCCCTAAAGCAGGTGATGCTTAACATAAGGCAAATGCTTTGACAAGACCATTAAGGAGATTGAGAAACTGCCCAATGGCAATTTTGAGGATTCAGTAATGTATTTTCCCATTGCGGATATCGAAATAAGTCCGTGGATTCCACCCATTGTGGCGTTTGTTATTTCTTTTTTTACTTCAATGGGTGGAGTCTCGGGGGCCTTTCTGATCCTGCCTTTCCAGGTAAGCGTCCTCGGCTTCAGCACCCCGGCAGTCAGTGCTACTAATCAGCTTTTTAATATTGTAGCGATTCCCAGTGGGGTCTATCGATATATAAAAGAAGGTCGAATGGTATGGCCGCTCACGTGGGCGGTTATAATAGGGACCCTGCCCGGAGTTATAATCGGCGCGATTCTGCGCGTACAGTATCTCCCAAATCCAAAAAACTTTAAGGTGTTCGCCAGTTTAGTCCTCTTATATATTGCGGGTAGATTGATGAAAGATCTGCTTATGAAAAAGCAATCCAGTGGGCCTCAAATGCCGGCAGAGGAGCAATTCCATAAAACCGTCAAAAAAACCTATGAATCAAATGAATCAAATGGACACGGTGATACCTCAGGTCAAAGGCAGATACCACGGATCACTGTAAAGAAATTTGATATGTCCCGCATTATTTATGAATTCTATGGCCGAAGGTTTGATATAAACGCCATGGGAATAATGATGTTGAGCTTTTCCGTTGGCATAATCGGCGGTATTTACGGTATAGGCGGAGGGGCCATTATCGCCCCCTTTTTTGTAAGTTTCTTCGGTCTTCCGGTTTATACTGTAGCCGGTGCGGCCCTGATGGGTACTTTTATAACTTCGGTTGTGGGCGTGCTGTTTTATCAGGTAATAGCTCCCTTTTATCCTGATATTGCGGTTGCACCGGATTGGGCCCTGGGTTTACTGTTCGGTCTGGGTGGATTTGCCGGCATGTATTGCGGAGCAAGTTTACAGAAATTTGTACCAGCCCGGCTGATCAAACTGATATTGATATTTTGCATTTTATTTCCAGCCATTAATTATATCATGGTATTTTTTAGGTAATCTCTGAATTGCCTGATTAAACGGGAAAATGCCATATTCCTTCCACTATTATGGCTGCAATGTTATAATTATGTTTGAGTTGCCTGAAGGCCAGGGATATGCTGATAGGCAGAGGCGATGGAGCACTCAGGGACTTGAGACTAAAGAGGTTTGATTCTGTACGAAATACTAAAAGACAATATCGTTAAAAATTATTGATTCTACGATATAAATTATCATATACGCAAAAAACAAAATGACTGTAGGCCTCTCTGAAATCAGGGGTTATAGGGGTTAGATATGAGCCTTTACAAAATACATCCTATTGTCATGGGAACAAAGATTTTTGACAAAGGTATGATGACCTATCAACATGGCTACGGGCAATCTTATACCATACCTATCTATTGCTGGTATCTGGAAGGCGGCGATCAGAAGGTCCTGGTGGATACAGGAGAGATGAGCCCTTTGCAATCCGAGGACAGGGAAAGATTAATTGGAGGAAAAATCCATAAATTTGAGGAAGGGCTTGGTATCTGGGGACTGACTCCAGAATCTATCGACATCGTTATCCATACCCATTTACACAATGATCACTGTGAGAATGATTACAAGTGCACCAACGCCACATTCTATGTACATGAGAAAGAACTGGAGCATATACACAATCCCCATCCCTTGGATTTCCGGTATCTGGAGGATTATATCA
>CAZPDU010000040.1:0-6850 GCA_964585405.1 uncultured Thermodesulfobacteriaceae bacterium
GCACAGGAGCCTCAAGTTTTCCACTGGAGGCTCCAAGGGTTGTCTGGCGGGTCAATTGATCGCGCTCATCGACGTGGACGGAAACGTCCTTCCTTGCAGTTATTTCCCTTTATCGGCAGGAAATATCAAAGAGCAGTCCTTCAAAGAAATCTGGGAAGAAAGCGCTCTTTTCAAGGAACTAAGAGATTTCTCTTCCTATAAGGGACGTTGCGGTGCGTGTGAATATATTCGGGTTTGCGGGGGATGCAGGGCCAGGGCATATGCAATCCACGGAGATTATCTTGCGGAAGAGCCTTTTTGTAAATACGTGCCAGGGAAGATGAGAAAAAAGAGCTGATAGCCCGTTCAGAGGTTCAGAGGTTCACCGTTCAAGGTTGCCTACTACATTCTGAATTTGCATTTCAAGCCGAAGTTAAGTAAACCATTAACATCTTAACCTTTGAATCCCTGAATCCTTAATAGGAGGACAGGATGAACGAAGCCTTTTTAAGGGCATGCCATGGTGAAGCGGTCAGACCGGTCCCCGTATGGCTCATGAGGCAGGCTGGTAGATATCTTCCTGCCTACCAAAAGGTCAGAGAAAAGATAGACTTTCTAGCCCTCTGCAAGACCCCTGAGCTGGCAGCAAAGGTTACCATACAGCCCGTTGATATCCTCGGAGTTGATGCAGCCATCCTTTTTTCCGATATACTGATTCCCCTTGAATGCATGGGAATAGGGCTTGATTTTTGCGAGGGAAGGGGACCTGTCTTAAATCCTCCTGTAAGGACTGAGCAGGACATTGAAAGGCTGCATCCTATAGATCCAGATACGGATGTATCATTCGTACTTGAGACCATTCGGATCTTGAGGAAAGAACTTAGCGGCAAGGTTCCGCTGATTGGTTTTTCAGGGGCACCTTTTACCCTAGCAACCTATATGATAGAAGGAGGTACCTCCAAAACCTTTGTAAATACAAAACGGATGCTGTTTGAATCTCCACATCTCTTTTCACGCCTTATGGACTTACTCTCTGAAGTGGTCCTTTCTTATATAGAGGCACAGATAAAGGCGGGGGCTCAAGCCATACAGGTATTTGATACATGGGCGGGGATACTTGCCAGAGAGGATTACGAAAGATACGCCCTTCCATACGTAACCCGTATCATTAAAAGAGTTAAGGGTTCAGGAGTACCGTTTATTTACTTTGTGTTTAATGGAGGACATGTGCTTGAAATCATACGTGATTCAGGTGCTGAAGTCATAGGTCTGGACTGGCGTACGGACATCAAAACCGCTATATCAATACTTGGATCTGATACTGTAGTTCAGGGAAACCTGGATCCATGTGCCTTGTTTCTTCCCGAGAACGAGCTAAAAACAAGGGTGGGTTCCGTGTTGCGCCAGGGTCTCGAGGCCAAAGCCCATATTTTTAATCTGGGTCATGGCATCCTGCCCGAAATATCGAACGAGAAGGCAAGGCTTCTTGTAGAACTGGTACATGGGTTATCTTCCTGATGATAGGTATAGTTTTTCTCAATATGGGAGGGCCAGATTCTCTTACCACGGTGAGGCCCTTTCTTTATAATCTCTTTTCAGACCGTGAGATTATTCAACTCGGTCCACGTGTGTTCCAACCCATTATTGCCTGGGCCATATCCAGACGAAGGGCTCCCAAGAGCCGTGCTGCATACGCAAAAATCGGTGGCAAGAGTCCACTCGCCAAAATAACTGAAATGCAGGCCAAGTCCGTTGAACAATTTCTTAATAATAAATTGCAGGAACATTTGCTTTGTCTTTCAGGGATGAGATACTGGAATCCGAGGACCCCTGATGTGTTAAATCAAATGAAAGAAAGGGGTATTTCTAAAGTTCTTGGTTTTTCTCTTTATCCTCACTATAGCAGTGCTACCAGTGGTTCCTCTATCAGAGAATTCGAGAGATGCGCGGGCAGACTTGGACTTGATACTCAGATAGTAGATAACTTTCCAGATCATCCGGGTTATATAGAGGCCCTGGCAGACATAGTGCAAGAGGGCCTAAAAATGTTAAAAGGTGAAGATAAAGATAAATTTGCCCTCGTTTACAGCGCCCACAGCCTGCCCAAAAGCATGGTTGAAGAAGGCGATCCCTATGTAGATCATGTGTGTCGCACCATTACGGCCCTGGAAAAACTGATCGGGATTAAGGGCCATCTGTGCTATCAGAGCAGAAGCGGCCCTGTGCAATGGCTAGAGCCTGCAACAGATAATCTGCTGAACGAACTTGCAGAAAAGGGTTTTCATAACATTTTGGTATTGCCTATTAGTTTTGTTTCAGATCATATAGAGACACTTTTCGAGATAGATATGCTTTATTCAGAGATGCTGGCTAAAAAGGGGGTAAGACTTATTCGTACGCCTTCCCTTAATAACAGGCCATTATTTATCAATGCACTTTCCGATCTAGTGGAACACGGTCTTAAAAAGGCAGGATGGCTAAATTAATAATAGCAGGAGGTGGGTTATCAGGCCTGTCACTTGCCTGGTTCCTCAAGGAACTGAGGCCCGGATGGGAAATTCTGGTACTTGAAGCAGGGGCCAGAGCTGGAGGTAAGGCCTGGACCATAAAAGAAGAGGGCTTTGTGTGCGAGAAGGGCGTAAACGGTGTGCTTGACAACAAGCCATCAACCCTCGCCCTTGCCGCCAGGCTCGGACTTGATCCCCTGAGGAGCAATGATGCCGCTAGACGCCGTTTTGTGATAAGGAATGGGCAGTTATTTCAACTTCCAGTATCACCTTCACAGTTCTTGAACTCGAAAATACTCTCTTTCCCGGGACGATTAAGGGTGGTGTCCGAGGCCCTTGTGTCAAAGGGTGATATGTCCAAAGACGAGTCTCTAGCTGATTTCGCCAGAAGGCGTCTTGGCAGGGAAGCCTTTCAATATCTCATAGATCCCATGGCCACGGGGATATATGCCGGAGATCCTGAACGACTGTCTCTTCGTAGCTGTTTTCCCAGAATTCACGAACTTGAGCGTGACTACGGGAGTTTGATCAGGGCCATGATCAAGCTCCAAAGAGAGGCTAAGAAAAAGGGTAAAAAGGGTCCAGGTGCTGGTCCCGGCGGTGTTCTCACCTCTTTTACTACAGGTATGAATGAACTCGTAGATGCCCTTGTCCGGGCATTGGGTCCTGCAATACGCCTAAATTCCTCCGTGGCATCGATTTCAAGGAATAACTCGGGCTGGCGTGTATATTTACAAGATGGGAAGGAGTTCGAGTCAAGCCATGTGGTGCTTGCGTGTCCGGCTAAGGCGGTTTCAGAAGTCCTGAAGGAGACCGCCCCGGATATTGTAAAACTTGCAAAGCAAATACATTACCCGCCTGTGAGTATTGTTTGTATGGGCATTAAGCAGGGAACCACTGATAATTCACTCAATGGATTCGGATTTCTTGCCCCGGGCGTTGAAAAGCGCTCGATCCTTGGGTCTCTCTGGGATTCATCCATTTTCTCGAACAGGGCACCTGAGGGCTATCAACTGACAAGGACACTGGTAGGCGGAGTGAGGGCCCCTGACTTGGCTATGCTTCCTGACTTACCTCTCCTTGACCTGGTTGTAAAAGAATTTACAGAACTTGTCGGTTTGAAGAGTGGACCAGAATTTGTGAAAATTTTTCGCTGGAATGAGGCCATTCCACAGTATGAGAGGGGACACCATGCCCTTGCTTCTGAAATCGATTTTGCCCTGAGTTCTTATCCTGGACTATATATAAGATGTAATTGGCTTGGGGGTGTAAGCCTCAATGACTCTATCGCAAATTCGCAGAGACTTGCAGAACAGCTTGCAAGTTTATAAATAAACATCCCAAAGGCATTGCCAATACAATAATTCCGTGAGCTAGAAACAGCAATCAGCATTGGGGAGGCCCTTCAGCATATTTTACCTCTGGTTCAAACTCGGTAGCATTAACTGCTTTTACCTTGCCGTCGCTCCGCTCTACAAGTTCGAATTCAATAATCTTTTGCTGAGTCTTCAATTGAGCAAAGGACTGATCAGTCACAACACGTCCGTCTCTATGTCTGAAATCGCTGATATGGCAAAAGATATCGTCACGCATATCCAGCACGCCAAGACCAGTTCGTACACCTAAAAATGCAAATCCCTTATCTTCATTAAAGACATGCATTACCCCCCGCACACGCGAAGAATTGTCTATAGAGGGCAGGATTTCAGGGACCAGATATCCTGAAAAGTGGTTATCAACTTCACATCGAAGAATTTCACTGGTATTGGAGAAAGAGAGCAGATCTACTCGTTTCCCTTTATTTTGAAGTGCCCTGACAAGCCTGAAAAAATCGCCATCTCCGCTGCCCAGTAGTATATAATCCAAATTGTCCGCCTGCAACAGTGCGTCTATTGCAAGATCAAGATCGGCATTTGCTTTGGTAATAATATCTCCTTCAGAATTTTTATAACGCTGGACCTTTTTTAAAACCAGGTGGAAACTTTCACGTCTGACCGCGTCTCGATACTCCTGTTTTTTCCTCTTATAGTCAATATCCTTTTCTTCCCGTTCTGAATCAATTGCCATATAGGCATTGGCCCTCAGAACAATGGCCCCTTGAGCTTCTACCAACTTTCTGACAACGCGGTATCTAATCCCCCAGCCTCCGCATCGTACCAGATTTTCAATATCCAAAAAAATTCCTGCTTTAAGCATATATCACCTTGAAAGAAAAGATTGTAAAAAGACATCGTTTTCATAATCTGCCAGACCATTATTCCGGTCCCTGGATCGTCCAGGATATCAAAAAAATCTACACCTTAAATAGAAAACATAATCCACCAATTTTACAAGCGGGTCCATCTGTCCTATGCAGATAACATTGTAATAACTAAAAGTAATGACTAAAATTGAATTCCTACTTACTACTTCGAGAAAATGCCCCAAAGCTTAATAGAAGGAGTATTCAATGTGTGATTTCAAAAATTAGCACATGCAGTGTGGCAGTGCAAATACCATATAATTTGGTGCCCGAAATATCGTTTCAAAATTTTCAGAGGAGCATTACAAGGGTCGGTCGGGAAGATATTGCGACAGTTATGCGATTGTAAGAAACTGGATATTTTTGGAAATGGATATACAAGAGGATCATGTACATATTGTTCTGTCAATCCTGCCGAGATCTTCGATTTCTGAAGTCGTTGGGTTCCTCAAAAGGAAATGCGCCATCAAGATATTAGACAAGCATTTAAAACTCAAGAAGTGATATTTGAGAAGACACTTTTGGGCAACAGGTGAAAGATAAACGCATTGAAATCTTTTCCAAAGATGCAAAAAGATATTGTATTTGGGTAAGGAGTAAAGCGAGACATTTGATGCAGTTATCATTTATTATAAATTAATTATATCATATAGTTGTTGGTGGTACAAAGAGGGGAACGATTTAGTAGGTTTCCACCATTTCATTTGAGTGGGATGGCAACTTAAGATCCAAAAGGATATTTTTTACTACAATTAAATTATAGACTTTTCGAACTGTTTAGTCAGTTCGTTGTCCTTATAAGGACTTCTTAGGTATTAGCTATTTTGGCTAGTGCCATTCCGCTCAGACAGCATAAATCCGGATTCGATGGCTCATCATCTCCACTCCCGCCCCTATCTTCATGGACAGTCCAAGCCCCCATGAGATAGTTTTGTCTTCACCCATATCGATAAGAGCATGGCTTGGTCCGCCGGTCAGATTTATCGAGTTGTTTTCGTAGATTTTTGTAGGTCCATCGTACACATGAAATGCGTTTATAATCGAATCGGCAGTTTCACCTGCTTCGCCGGTTTCATAGTAAACTAGAAGGTATCGGGTTTTGGAAAATGGAGTTGTAGGAATCGAATAATGTATCCAGTTACTAAGACCTGAATTTTGAACAAAATCCAAGCCCGATCCCAATTTTTGCCGGTCCGTGCTGGACACCCGATCCATAAATTCAATATCACCCGAATGTCCATGCACGGATACAATACTATCGGCCAGACATGTGCCCGCCATAAACAACGAAGTAAACATCAAAACACCTGCCAACGTTGTGAACCGGATATAACGTGTTAGTTTTTTCATAATGGTTCTCCCTTGGTAATCATATTGCATCTGCATATCTTGTTCCCCCCTTTGAATCAAAAAATCTCACTCTTTTATAGTATCAATTCTACAGATTCTCAATAGACAATAGGCATATAAACCGATTATGGTTTTTTTAGTGTAATAAGTTATAGGAAAAAAACAGAAATTCTCGTACCGGACAGCTAAGAGAAAAGCTTTTGAATAAAGGGGCTAACTGTCTGTCTGATATTGAACTCTTGGTTATTTTTTTATAAGAGAATCCACAAGCAAGATGTAATATTTGCTGCCAGCCTGTTCTGGTAAAATTAATTCAAATTTATAATTCATTTTTCGAACTATTCTCCCGGCCCATGGCACCCTACATCGAGCAGCGGTGTGGCCTCGAGTTCACGCCTCATGGCCATGTCAAAGAGGACCCGCTCCTTTTTCTTGTCCAGGCCGAGGTTAAGGCGTTTTTGGTTTATTTTATCAATCATCTTGTTGGCAAAATCATTTGATGTTTCCGCCTTATCCCACATGCCTCCATAGAGATTTTCCATCTCTCTGAAGCAATAGTCTGTAACCACCCTAGATCCCGTTGTGGGGAAACCGGGACCGAAGACCACATAAACACCGCTTGAAACAAAATATTGGCCGATGGATACTGCCTTTTCACTCATCCATTGAGGTGCGCAGCCTACTGCCGGAAGATCGCTTATATCATTGCCGAGACCGCCTGTTTTTACCATTTCAGTAGCGGCAACAAGAATCCGGCTGTTATCCACGCAGG
>CAZPDU010000041.1:0-4403 GCA_964585405.1 uncultured Thermodesulfobacteriaceae bacterium
GGAGCGGCTGGTTGATGGTGTAATCAATTGGCTACGGCATCATGGGGCAACAACAGTTCAGGAGATGGCCGGCAAAAAAGAGGAGGTAAGATTCGAGCCGGCAGGGCTTGACGAGTAATTGAGTTGAGGCAGTGCTGAGTTATTCATTTTCTGCCAGTTATTAAGGGGTATGAAGGGTTATAAGGCAATGAGAGAAGATACGGAAGAATCGGCTAGGTCATTATCCGGAGGTAATAACGTTGTTGGGAAGCCGGTTTCGCTAAAGGCCTTGGAGGCATTTGACCGGGAAGACCAAAAGGCTGATAAGGCAAAAAAGCGTCTGTTTATCGGCCTTGTCATGGCCACCAATGGAATGGTTATATTTTTTCTTTTTCTGGTCTGGGCCGTGGCGACCTTCGACCTTGCCCATATTCATCCCTTAGGACCCATATTATTGGGACTCGTCATCGGTTTTATTATAATGCTTATTGGTCTGTCATCGCTTAGTTTCATTCTCGGCGTCAGGTTCGGTAAAATCCTGCCTTTTTTCCCCCGGCTGAGAGGTTTGATAGTCAAGCTGTTTCTACCGTTTATGGTAATGTTTGGTCAGGCTATAGGCATATCAAAAAACAAGGTGCGTTCATCGTTCGTGGAGGTAAATAACGAACTCATCCTGAAGACGGCGGCACGCTATAAGCCTGAGGAGATGCTGCTGCTCATTCCTCATTGTCTGCAGAGATCCACATGCAAGAGGCGTCTGACTTATTCCATCTATAACTGCAAACGCTGCGGCAAATGTCCCATTAGCGACTTGATTGCCTTGAGCGAACGCTACTCTGTATATCTGGCCATTGCTACTGGTGGCACAATTGCCCGCAGAGTAGTGGTCCAGCGCCTGCCAAAGATGATCGTTGCCGTAGCCTGTGAACGAGATATGGCCAGCGGTATCCAGTATGCCTATCCGCTGCCTGTCTATGGAGTGTTGAATACAAGGCCCCATGGCCCCTGTCGCGATACCCAGGTCTCTATAGAAAGTGTAGAATGGGCCATTCGCAGATTTATGCAACCCCAATACTATCCGGAAAATCTGCATCAAGATCAGGATGACGACAGAAAAGAAACAGCCTATACCAAAGAAAGACTCCTTGAGGTCAGATAGGCTGTAGTCAGAGCTACCTGAATGATGAATCTCGCTCCCTAATACATTATTTTTTCTAGGTAAACTAATGGGAATACCAATTTTTCAAAAGGCCCTTATCGGGAAATATATCGTCAGTCAGATGCTGATGAAACACAGGCGTTTTCCTCTGGTTCTTATGCTTGAGCCTCTCTTTCGCTGCAACCTGCGCTGTAAAGGTTGCGGCAAGGTGAATTATCCCCCCGAGATACTGCGTAAACATCTCAGTGTTAAAGAATGTGTGGAAGCGGCTGAAGAATGCGGCGCGCCGGTGGTAAGCATAGCCGGAGGCGAGCCATTACTACATCCTAATATCACTAATATTGTTTATGAGCTAATCGGTCGTAAACGTTTTATATATCTTTGTACCAATGGCCTGCTGGTTAAAAAACGATTTCATGAATTTTCCCCTAGTCCCTATCTCACATTCAATATCCATCTGGATGGTATGTATGAACGTCATGATCAGGCCGTCTGCCATGAGGGGGCTTTTGAGGAGGCTACTGAAGCCATCCGCATGCTGGTAGGAGCCGGTTTCAGGGTAACTACCAACACCACTTTTTTCAAAGGGCAGACAGTGGAAGATGCGGTCCGTTTGTTTGACCATCTGGGCTCTCTGGGAATTGAGGCCATGACTGTTGCCGCCGGTTTTAATTATGATTCAGCCGATGATCAGGACTGCTTTTTGGGCAGGGAAGGTACAAAAGAGCTATTCAGAGGCATTCTCCGTCAGACTAAATCTTTATGGACCTTTAACCACTCAAGTCTGTATCTTGATTTCCTGGCAGGAAACCGTGATTATAATTGCACACCTTGGGGGAACCCGACCAGAAACCTATTCGGATGGCAAAAGCCGTGTTACCTGCTCAATGATGGTTACGTGGCCACTTACCGTGAATTGATAGACAATACCGACTGGAATCGTTACGGGGTAGGACGTGACCCCAGGTGTGCCGACTGCATGCTTCATTGTGGATTCGAAGCAAGCGCTGTCCTGGATACGGTTAAACATCCCTGGCGGGCATTCACCGTTTGCCTGCGCGGACCGGGGAGATAACATATCGTGCATTGGCAGATGATAGAAAATGTTCACCGACGAGGAGCCATGCTGCTTCGAGTGCGAACAAGGCCCGGCGGAACTGGCTGGCCATTCGTATCATATCCCGCAGGAGCCAGGGACGCCGCACAAGATGTGCCAATATATGGCCGATTCTGGGATTGCCCTGCTTGTCCAACATTGCCGGGAAGAAGTCAGCTACAGTCTGACTGGCCGGATCGCAGACGGCCCGCAGACAGAAAAAGGGTATTCCTGCCTCTGCGGCAACTTCGCAAATCGCTTTACTCTCCATGTCAGCTGCAAGTGCCCCGGTCAATCTATGGGCACTCAGTTTTGAAGTCGCAGTTGAAATCGGTTTAGATGAACAAAGTATTGGGCCTCGATAAAAGTGGATTATGTTCTCTTGGAATTTTTCTGCAATATAATTGGTGATTCTTTCGTCCGCCCGGAAAGTGGCAGGCATAACTTGTGTCTGGGACAGCTCATGCAGATCGTTGTTCCAGGCCATTACAAGGTCAGCCAGTATAAGGTCTCCAGCCTTCAGAAGTGGGTTTAAACCGCCGGATATGCCGAATGAGACAAGCAATTCACTTATGTCCGCCAGGTATTCTGCCTGTATGCGAGCAGACTGCATGCCGATTCCTGATTTGCGAATAATTATTTTCCCTTTTGCCGAGGATCTCTCCATAATCATATCTGTTACCCGAGTCAGTACTCCGGCTTCAGCCGGGAGGGCGGCCACGACACCGATAGTGGGATACGATTCATTATGCATTGCGTCTGCCGATAAAATGAGATTAAAAGGTGCTAAAATTTATGGATTTGACCCCTCATAGCATGATCATCTCAAGCCTGCAACAGGGGATTGAAAAAGGTGTGGCGTGGTTATTGGATAACCAACGGCCGGAAGGATTCTGGGTCGGGAATCTGGAAACCAACTCTTGCATGGAGGCTGAGTGGGTTCTGGCAATGCATTTCCTTGGTGTAAAAGATGATCCGAAGTATGAATCGGTAGTACGGGCGATCCTTAATGAGCAACGGACTGACGGTTCATGGGAGGTATACTATCAGGCGCCCATGGGCGACATCAACGTCACGGTAGAGTGTTATACAGCGCTCAGGGCCTCCGGCATGTCAGTTGATTCGCCACCCCTTTGCAAGGCGAGAAAGTGGATCTTGGAGCATGGCGGGCTGGCTGGCCTTCGAGTCTTTACCAGATACTGGCTTGCCCTTTTTGGTGAATGGCCTTGGGATGCTACCCCCGCCCTGCTTCCGGAAATCATATTCCTGCCATCATGGGCACCGTTTAATGTCTACCGGTTTGCATCTTGGGCGCGGGGCACCATTATCCCGTTGACAGTGCTGAGGGCTAGGCGTACGGTCAGAAAACTACCGTCGGAATATCGGATCGATGAGCTTTTCCCCGAGACACGAGAGCGCTTTGATTACCGATCGGTCGGAAAAAAAAATACCTCTTTCCGACAGCGTCCCTTTTATTTATTTGATAATTTGTTGAGCCGGTATACCAGGTTTACTTTTTGTCCAGGCAGGGAACTGGCCATTCGGCAATGTCTGGAGTGGATCGTTCGTCATCAGGAGGCTGATGGTGCATGGAGCGGCATTCAGCCGCCATGGATCTATTCGCTTTTGGCTTTGCATGCAGAGGGATATGCCCTTGATCATCCGGTGCTGGCAGCCGGCCTTGATGCCTGGAATAAATACTGGAAATTCGAGAAAAATGGGGCTACCTATCTCCATGCAAGCGATACACCTGTGTGGGATACCCTGCTTTCTCTTCTGGCCATTCTGGACTGCGATCAGGTTCTCAATGCAACACCTCAGACACAAGCCGCCTTGGAGTGGATTCTAAACGAACAGGTTATGGCGGGGGGGGACTGGCAGGTCTATGTAAAAGACGTGGAGCCTGGTGGGTGGGCTTTTGAGCGGCAAAACGACTTTTATCCCGATGTGGATGATACGGCAGTGGCCGTAATTGTACTGCTCAGGCTGCTGCCGGCTCTGCACTCCGGTTTTCGGAGCCGGGTTGATCTGGCTGTACGCAGGGCAGTGGCTTGGATGAATGCCATGCAGAGCTCAAACGGCGGCTGGGGTGCCTTTGACAAGGACAATACCAGCCATCTTATTCCCCTTATTCCCGTTTGTGATTTCGGCGAGGTGCTGGATCCGCCG